>CAKZOF010000358.1 GCA_937135995.1 uncultured Pyrinomonas sp. | reverse complement strand
GCCGATGAACCGACGCTACGCGGGCCGAGCTGGATCGCTCAGCAGTGGGAGCGCGCGATCAACGCTCAGCAAGGAAGGCGCGGTTCTCGTCATCGGCGAAGTGCAGAAAGCGGTCGATTGGGCCGAGGCCATCAAACGCCTCTGGGACGAAGATACGCGCGCCGTGCCGCTCAAAGTCGTCCTTTCGGGCTCTGCGCCGTTGCTCATCCAGCGAGGTTTATCGGAAAGTCTGGCTGGACGCTTCGAGACGCTCTACCTGCCGCACTGGTCCTACGATGAGATGCGCCGGGCTTTCGGCTTCAACTGCGAGCAGTACATCTTCTACGGCGGTTATCCGGGCGCGGCTCCGCTCATCGGAGAGCATGAGAGATGGGTGCGTTACATCCGCGATTCGCTCATCGAGACGACAATTGCGCGCGACGTGCTGTTGCTGGCGCGCATAGATAAACCGGCTCTGCTCAGGCGGTTGTTCGAACTTGGGTGTCTTTATTCGGGACAGGTGCTTTCTTACACGAAGATGCTCGGCCAGTTGCAGGACGCGGGCAACACGACTACGCTGGCGCACTACTTGGAGTTGCTCGCTGCTGCAGGGATGTTGATGGGGCTGCAAAAGTACGCGGGACAAGCCGTCCGCTCTCGTGCCTCGAGCCCGAAACTACAAGCGCTCAACACGGCGCTCATCACCGCGCAGATGGGGATGAGGCTGGAAGATCGCGAGACGTGGGGGCGGCTGGTGGAATCGGCGGTGGGAGCTCATCTGGCTAACGCGGCGTTGGCGGGCCGATGCAAGTTGTATTAGAAGAGGAAGGCTTCGAGCGTGTTGCGTTGCAAGATGACGCTGGAGAGAAAGACGAAGAGGACGAGGAAGATGACCGTCCGCATGACCAGCAGGCTGAATCGCCTGATGCCTCGCTCGAACTCCGTCTCCGGGTGTCGCCTTGCAAGCTGCGTCGCGATGCTGCCGAAGGCTGTGCGCGCACCGGTGGCGATGACCAGCGCCATGCCCGTGCCGCTGACGATCGAAGTGCCGAGGAAGACCACATGACGCGACATCTCTTGGTCAAGCATGACTTCGCCTAACTTGATGTCGCGAAGCGATTCAACTGGCGCAGCCTCTTTCTCGACGGGAAGCGACTCGCCGGTGAGCGTCGCTTGCTGCACGTGCAGATCTTTGGCTTCGAAAAGCAACGCATCGGCTGGGACGAGATCGCCAGCCGTCAATCGTATGACATCGCCCGGAACGACTTCGCGCCGCGGGATCTCGCGCCACTCACCGTCGCGTCGAACCTTGGCTCGCGGGGCGACTTCGTGGCGCAACCTTTCCGCCGCGCGGTTCGAGCGGAAGACCTGGAAGAAGTCGAGCGTCGCGCTCACCAGGACGATCGCAACGATGATCACAGCCTCGGTCGCCTCGCCGAGGGCAGTCGAAACGAGGCTGGCAGCGAGCAGAATCAGAACGAGCGGATTGGCGAAAAAGGAGAGAAACTGCCACAGCGGCTGCCATGAAGATGGCGCAGCGAGTTCGTTCGGACCGAACTGCGCGAGTCGGCGCTTCGCCTCGTCGCTCGCGAGCCCGCCCGTCGGAGAAGATCGTTCCTTCATCGCAATGTCGAAGGCCGGTCGAAGATCCAGCTCCCAGCTCGCTGACTGAGCATCATCCCAGCGAACACCGGATCGCCCCAGATAGACCTGACTTTCTCCAGCACTTCAGCACTTCGACCCGCGAGCCGGATCGGCAGACATAAACGCACCGCCCTTCCTGAGTGACTAGAAGCTATCCCAGTTTACCGCCCAATTCACCTTAGCTTCTGCCATCTTTGAGATAACTTCTAATCAAATTAAGTCGCTTCATTGCATTCATCGCACGATATTTTATGCGGCAAGCGCATCACACGATTTCGACCGAACTCTTTCAAAAGCAGATGCGCTCGGGAGTTTCAATACCAACTCAAAATAGACGCGCCTACGACAGAAGAAGCACGCTTTCAAAAGCAGATGCGCTCGGGAGTTTCAATACCCCTCTCGTTCTTCGAGCGAGACTTTGCCGCGGAAGAAGCGATAGAGAAAGACGAAATAGCCGACGGC
>CAKZOF010000357.1 GCA_937135995.1 uncultured Pyrinomonas sp. | reverse complement strand
CTCGGCCAATGTCGCCGTGCTCGACTGCATCATTCAACGCCGCGCCGAGATCGACCCGCGCACCGTGCTCGGACGCGGCAAGCTCCAAGAACTGCTCGTGCGCGCCATGCAACTCGGCGCCGACCTGATCGTTTTCGACCGCGAACTGCAACCGGCCCAAGTGCGCTCGCTGTCGGAAGCGACCGACCTGAAGGTGATCGATCGCGCGCAGCTCATCCTCGACATCTTCGCGCAACGCGCGCAGTCGCGCGAAGGCAAGATTCAGGTCGAGCTAGCTCAACTCCGCTACCGCTTGCCGCGCCTCGTCGTCGGGCACGATTCGGCCTTCTCGCGGCTGGCGGGCGGCATCGGCGGGCGTGGGCCCGGCGAAACCAAACTGGAGACCGACCGTCGGCGCGTGCGCGAACGCATCAACCGGCTGGAGCGCGAGATCGAACAACTGCGCGAGCGGCGGCAAGAACGGCGCAAGCAACGGCTACGACACAAACGCCCGCTCGTCTCCATCGTCGGCTACACCAACGCCGGCAAATCGACGTTGATGGGCACGCTGACGGCGAGCGACATTCACGCCGAGCAGCGCATGTTCGCAACGCTCGATCCGACCTCGCGCCGGTTGCGGCTCCCGCGCGAACAAGAAGTGATCATCAATGACACGGTCGGTTTCATCCGTGACCTGCCGCCCGACCTCGTGGCTGCGTTTCGCGCTACGCTCGAAGAGATTCAGAACAGCGATCTTCTGCTCTACGTCATCGACATCGCCGACGAGCGCTGGCCGCAACGCTTCGAATCGGTCGAGCGGATCCTGCGCGAACTCGGCTATGGCGCGATTCCGCGCCTGATCGTTTTCAACAAGATCGATCTGGTCGATTCGACGGCGCTCGATGCAGCGCGCCGGACGGCACAAGCGCTCGGCATCCTGCGCGAGGCCGTCTTCGTCTCGGCGCTCGACGCGGCAACGCTCGGCGAACTGCTCGCACGTATTCACGCGGCGCTTGTGCGTCGCTTCGAGCCGCTCGATCGACACGCCGTCCGAGAAGTTTCGACTTCGTCCGCCCCGAGGAATATCTGATGCGAGGGCTACCGCGCCGTCGGCGATTCTCCACTTCCGTCGTGAGCGATCTGCGCGAAGCGACGGCACACGTGATCGATCGTTGGATCGTGCAGCGCATCCCGCCGCGCGTGCTGAAGTCGATCGGCTTTTTCAGCTTCACGCTGGCCACTACGTTGCTTCTCGGCGGAGAGTTTTTGCGCACGCGGACGGAGAATTACCGCGAAGGCGACATCGTCCGCGCCACCATCATCGCGCCGGCAGACATCACCGCGCCGGACGAACGCGAGACGGAGCGCCGCAGAGCCGCTGCCATCGAAGCGGTGCGTCCCGTCTGGCGCTACGAACCGCAACGCGCGGCCTCGGGAGCGCAACGCTTCCGCGCCGCTTGGCAAGACCTACAGCGGCAGACCGCAGAACCACGACGAAACGAGACCGACGCCGAACCGATCTGGGCCGGCGAGGGCGGCGATCGCGTGGCACGCGCCATCATCGCGCACCGTTTCGATGCAGCGGCACTAGACCGCTTGATCCGTCTGTTGCGCGAAGCGAACGACGGGTACGTTTACGACGACGGCGATGCCGACAAGCTGCGCCCCGAGATACGCCTCATTGATGGGCGCACCGGAGCGCAAACGATCGTCTCCACCGCGAGCATGCGGCTCAGGCCGCTCGCGGGAGCGCGACAAGCACTGCGCTCGCGCGTCAACGCGGCGCTCGATGACTGGTCTAGCGAAGAGCGCGAAGCGATGGCCGCTGCGCTCATACCGCTCGTCGTGCCGACGCTCGTCTTCGACCCGCAGGCGACCGAAGTCGCGCGCCGCGAGGCGCTCGCCTCCGTGCCGCCCGCCGTCATCACGCTCAAACGCAATCAGGTCATCGCCCGTGAAGGCGACACGGTGACCGAGCGCGTGCTGGCCCAACTCGAAGCGGTGCGCAATTACGGCGCGACGCAACGCCGCTCGCATCATTTCATCGGCCTGTTCCTCATCATCACGGCGCTTTACTTGACGGCTTGGCGCTTCCTGCAGAAACGGAGTGCGAGCACAAGCTTCGCGCTCTCGCCTGAACGCGCTTTCATGCTGCTCGCGCTAAGCGTCATCGTCCAGACCGTGATCATGCGCGTCGGTTTCCTCGTCGCCGATAGCTTCGCGTCGCAAAACCTCCATCCGCCGGTGAACGACCCGACGCTGTGGAGCTTTGCCATCCCGTTCGCATCGGCGGCGTTGCTGGTCGCCGTGCTCGTCGATACGCAACTGGCTTTCTTCACCGGGTTGATCACCGCGCTCTTTGCCGGGCTGCTCGCTCCCAAC
Source organism: uncultured Pyrinomonas sp. (assembly GCA_937135995.1). GTDB lineage: Bacteria > Acidobacteriota > Blastocatellia > Pyrinomonadales > Pyrinomonadaceae > Pyrinomonas. The sequence continues at coordinate 2,297 of CAKZOF010000357.1, read as the reverse complement.
GGGATGCTGATGACCTTCTACGCGCTGACCTCTTCCTCGGCCGCGATCTACGGCATCCGACGCTACCGGGAGCGCCAGTCGGTGACCATCGCCGGATTGTTCGCCGGAGCCGTCAACGCTGTGATGGCGGTGGCCGTGATGTTGACCGCGCAACGGCCTCTGACGCTCAATGCCTGCTTGCTCGCCATGGCGTGCGGCGTAGCCGGCGGGTTGCTGACGACCATCTTCACTTCGGGCGGCCTGCCGATCAATGAGTCGCTCTTCGGCATCCTGACCGATGTCAAACTACTGGAGCTGTCCAACGCCGATCTGCCGATCTTGAGCCAACTGGCGATGCGTGCACCGGGCACCAATCAACACTCGCATGCCGTCAGCCAATTGGCCGAAGATGCTTGCCGCGCCATCGGTGCCAACGCGCTCTTGGCGCGCATCGGCGCGCTCTATCATGACATCGGGAAACTCGCGGCGCCCGAGATGTTCGTTGAAAATCAGACCGGCGAAAACCCGCACGACCGACTGCCGCCAGCGCGCAGCGCGCGCATCCTCATCCACCACGTCACCTACGGGCTGCACCTCGCTAAAGAGATCGGACTGCCGAAACAGATCGCCGATTTCATTCCGCAACACCACGGCACGCGCACGCTCCACTTCTTTCTCCGCAAAGCACAAGCGGAAGCTGCGCCGGGCGAAAAGGTTGACGAATCGCTCTTTCGTTATCCCGGCCCCAAACCGCAATCCAAAGAAGCTGCCGTGATGATGCTCGCCGATTCGTGCGAAGCGGCGGTCCGCTCGCTGGCCCATCCTGACCCGGAGAGCATCCGCGTCATCGTCGGGCGCATCTTCGATGCCGTGGTCAGCGATGGCCAACTCGACGAATCAGATCTGAGCTTGCGTGAATTGAACAAGATCAAGGAAACGATGACCCACTCGCTGATCGCCATCTACCACCCGCGCGTCGATTACCCCGGCTTCAACCCGCCCGCCGAGGAACTCGCGCGCGCAGCGCTCGAAACGGGACGCACCGTCGGCTACGAACGTCCGTCGCAAGTCCCGATCAGCAAGGGCGGCGAGGTCGAAGACGAAGCCGTCCCGCGCCCGCTCTCTTGACGGAGTAGAGCGCTAGGGAGTAAAGCGCTCGGCGTTGGAATTGGCGAAGACAGTCTGTTAAAGAAAGCTAAACATTGTTGACATCGTTAGGTCTCTCGTGCTAGCGTAATCGGCGGGTTGTCCCTTTGCAGCGCCGAGGGGATTCGACCGCGAGCTCTCTTGCCGTCGGCTGCTTGTCAGGACCTGCTGGGAATCTAGTTTTTCATCGTTTACAAGCGAGCTTCCATGGGCTTCGATAAATCAAAGGCCGTTCGCACGGCGGAAAAACACCTCTCGCAAGGCAAGATCTCGGCGGCCATTGCCGAGTACCGGCGCATCGTCGAGCACGATCCGAAGGACTTCGCCGCGCTCAACACGCTCGGCGATCTGTACGTGCGCGAAGAGAAGAAGACCGAGGCCATCCGGTGCTTCACGGCGGTGGCCGAGCACTACCGTTCGCAAGGCTTCGTGTTGAAAGCCATTGCGATGTACAAGAAGATTCAGCGGCTCGACCCGACAGCGCTTGAGGTAGCCGACAAGCTCGGGGCGCTTTACGAACAGCAGGGATTAGTCGTCGAAGCGCGCACGCAGTACTTGAGCATGGCCGACGCCTACATGCGCGCTGGTCAACGGCGCCGCGCGCTCGACGTCTTGCGCCGCATTGCCGATCTCGATCCACAAAACGCCGAGATACGTCTCAAACTCGCTCAGAGCTATGAGCACGAAGGGCTACGTTTCGACGCTGCCGAAGCCTACGCTCAAGCCGGGGCTAATATGCTCGCCCGCGGCGATCACGAACGAGCGCTCAGCGCCTACATGCAAGCTTACGGGCTCGACCCGCTCAACCAAGAGGCACTGGCTGGCATGGTCGCGGCCCATTGTGCGCGCGGCACGCCGGAAGATGCAGCGGAGCTGCTGGAACGTGCCTTGGCCGACGATCCGGAGAACGACGAACTGCGCGCCATGCTCGTCCGCGTGCGGCTCGAAGCCGAAGATCTGGACGAGGCCGAGCGCGTCGCCAGAGAGTTGTTCGAACACGAAACGCACAGCTACACGACGCTGATCGAAGTCGCTCGCGCGCTCGTCAATCACGGCGAGACGGACCGGGCCGTGGCGCTGCTTGCGCAAGTCGTGGAACCGGCCCTGGCCGCGCGCGACGAAGAGAGCTTGGCAGCGATTCTCGACCAAGCCTTGGAGCGTGATCCTGACCA
>CAKZOF010000356.1 GCA_937135995.1 uncultured Pyrinomonas sp. | reverse complement strand
AGCTTGTAGGGGTCGGAGATCCGGTGGACGTCGGCGACGCCGGGCAGCGTGAGCTGGACGAGCTTGGTGCCGAGCGTCGCCGCCCGCACGTAGAATGGGACGCTGACGAAAAGCTGTGCCAGAACCACGGCTGCGGTGGTGAAAGGCAACGTGATCCCGAACTCTTCCAAGGTTGGACCGAAGATGCCGCGCCGCCCGAAGGCCATGAGCAACCCGACGCCGGCGATCACCGGCGGAAGTGCGATCGGAAGCTCCACCAGCCCTTCCACCAGCGCTTTGCCGCGAAACTCTCGCCGCGCGAGGATGATGGCGAGCGGCGTGCCCAGCACGATCGCGATCAGCACCACCAGTGCCGTCGTCTTGAGCGTCAGCCACAGGGCTGCCTGCACCAGTGGGTCGCTGAAGGCATGCACCGTCCCTCGGTTTGCCCCGCGCCAGATGAGCGCGAGAAGCGGCACTGCGAGGTAACAGACAAGCAGTGCGGCCAATCCAACCGGCGCCAGCCTTGTGGTCAGAGGCGCGCGCGGCGCGCGTCTTGTCGCGCGCGCGGTGATCACATCGAAATCTCTTTCTCGCTTAGACATCTGCCAGATGCCACCCCGGTCGCACGCCCGGTGGTGTCGGTTGTAGTGCGCCGTCCGTTCACCGCGCGGGCTTGAAGCCTCGTTCGGCGAGCACTTGCTGGCCTCTGTCCGAGAGGACGAAATCGATGAAAGCTCGTGCGCCCGCCGGATTCGGTGCGTTCTTGGTTGGCGCGATGTAATACTCGGCGACGACGTTGAACTCATCCGGGATTTCGATGATCTTCACACGGTCGCGCACGTCCGCCGTGACATCCGTTCGGTAAACGAAGGTCGCGCTTGCTTCGCCGAGCGCGACTTTGGCGAGCGCGGCCCTGACATTGGTCTCTTCCGACACCACGTTTCGCTGTACCCGGGCCGCGAAGTCGCCGCCATAGTTCGGCGCGCGGCTTGCCCGGGCGAGAACCTCGCGGGCGTAGCCGCCGATGGGAACGTCCTGCGCGGCCAGCACGAGCCGCACGCCCGGCTTGGCGAGATCGGCGAGCGCAGCGATCTGTGCCGGATTGTCCGCTGGCACGACGATCACCGGCTGATTGCGGGCAAAAAGCGTCGGTGTCGGCGCGACCGTGCCTTCAGCCACCGCTGCGTTCATGTTCCGTTCGTCGGCAGAAGCGAAAACGTCCGCCCGCGCCCCCTGGGCGAGTTGGGTTCGTAGTTGAGCGGAGCCGGCGAAGTTGAAGGCGACGCGCAGCTCGGGCCGCGCGCGTTCGAACTCGGTAGCCATCTCCCTGAACGCCTCGGTAAGCGAAGCGGCGGCGAAGACGACCACTTCCCTCTTCTCCGTCGCGGGCGTTCGGTTGCGCTCGCACGCGGCGGCGCAGCAGATGACTGTTAAAACCAACACGAGCGCAATGCGCCCAAGAGCGTTTCTCGCGCGACCAGCGTGCGCCCGAAGTTCAGCGGGCGCGCGCCTGTTTCCAAGATCCTCTCTCATCAGTTAGCCTCTCTTCTACGCTTCATCTGTAGATCGTCGTCGGCGCGCCCTCGGTCTACTCGGTTGGGTTCCTGGTTTGATCGTCTATCCTCGCATCATTGCGCCGCGTGAGCGGGTGCGCCTCAGTTTACTCGATTGGATTCGTAGTTTGCACGCTGCCCGACGCGCGCCTCTTTCGTCTCCTGGCCATACTTAGTTTACTCGGTCGGATTCTTGGTTTGTGTCATGGGTGGATTCTTCGTCTTCATGGGTGGATTCTTCGTCTCGGATCGCCGACAGCAGCGTTTCATCCGTTTCTTGGTTTGTGTCATGGGTGGATTCTTCGTCTCGGATCGCCGACAGCAGCGTTTCATCCGTGAAAGCCAAGAAAAGGCCGCACCGGGGGCAGAATTTGGGGAGCGCGGTGTCTATCCAGTACTCTGCAAACGAAAAGCTTTCGTGGATGCCTGCCAAATCGGTGAAGTCTTCTTCCCTTTCCGTGTAGAGAGACTTAGGCGCATAGATTACTTTCACTTTCCCACCCATGTACGACATGAATTTGAGGCTGCCAAGTGCCAGCTTCAGCCCTTCGTCCCTCAGCTGCATGGCCTTGTCCCTTTCCCGCTCCAAAAGGGCTAATTCCAACTCGTAGAGCCGTTCTAACTCCGGCACGTTGAGGAAATCGATATTCGATAGACCGAAGCTAGGCCACAAGAGTTCGAGTCTTACCTCCCCGCTTGTGGTGTCAAGCAGAGCACAGAAGACGATGACACTTAAGCGCAATTGGTCCAGTCTCGGAGAGAAGTAGAAATATCCAAGGTGCGCGCCATAATCAACGCCCTTGCGGTTCAAAAGCTGTGCCAGCACGGGAAGATGCGGCGAGCAGCGACAGACGTCCGAAATCTTCTCGCTATGGAAGTAGAAAGGAAAGCTATCCACCGCGGCAGCCTCGTCGAAATCCTTAGAGAAGTCCCTGCTTTTATCCGTCCAGCACCAAGCGGCGTATATTCCACAGGCATCGAGAAAGATCTGGCGGGTGAAAGCGCGATCAACGAATTGGAGAAAAGCCGCCTGCTTTAGAAGTGCCAAGTCTTCGCCGTTCTGCGCCAAAGCGGGCTGCTTGCCGAAATCGTTCCCCGCGAAGCTCTCCACAACACTCGCATAGTCTTCGGCCAGTATCGTGGGAAAGCGCGCATAGTACTCATGTAGCCCGCCAAAGTACAAGCCAATCTTCTTTGCATCTTTGGTTGATTTCACGATATTCGCTGCTCCTTCGACCTGAGAAAGATGCAGGGAGGGGAATAAGATTTTGGGTCCGGGCAGCAGCGTCTTTCCGGCCAACTTTCGCGGCTTGACGAGCTCGCCTATATCCGCGGGCAGAGCGATCGCTAGAAAATATTCTTCGTCCGATTCGGAAACACATGGGATCGGAAACCCGTTGAAAATAGTTCGCTCGTTTAGATCCAGAAGCGCTGTCTCGAAATCTCTGGCGGCTAGAAGGTACGGTAAACCGCCGATAAAGGAGTTCAGCATAACCTTCTGCAAGAAGCGGTTCCGCCTCTTTGGAACGGAAAGGTACTTGAAGCGCGCGCCGCCGGAATGCTGTACAGCGACCAGGCTGCCCTCCAAGAGGCCGCTCAGATTGAGAAAAAGAGGATAGAAGTAGGGTTTGAGAAAGTCCACATCATCGTCGAGATCCGCTTCAAGTTGAAAATCGTCGAGATCCGCTTCACGTTGAAAAAGGACGAAAGCGTCGGGCGTCTCAACTATCTTCAGCCGATGGTTGTTTTGTCTTCCCTTTCTTTCCACGGCGATGTCTCCTCACAACCGAGGTCGAGCCGTTTCAAAACGGCTGTTCCTTCAACGGCGCTGATTGTAGATCATTGTCGTGGCGAAGTCGTAGCCAAAGCCGAGGAGCGGGACCGCAAGCGCTTGGGTCTGCCGAACACTGCTGAAGGAGGCAAGGGCGGAAGCGATGGCATATACGACGCTTCCGGTCCGGAGTCGCGCTGTCTCTGGAAACGTTATCAGACGCAAATCCGCCACCCTTCCACTCCAGCGCCAGCTTCGGCACATGCCTCTTGCCCGAAACTCTCCAGACGCCAGCCAAGCACTTTCATCCACGGCTGTTGACCGCGCAGTCCCATGATTTAACTCCTCAGTAAAAATTCAGTAACACGTTCGTTACATCATCATGCAACGCTGTCCCATCCCCATGGCGGCGTTCACAAAGACGGACGGTTTCGAGCGCAGAAATCGCTTGGCGCGCGCTCAGAACAAGCTCAACCCTTTGGTCATCTTCTTCATTCTGTGGCTTGCGTCCAGTTTGTTGAGCTGCGGCTTGCCCGGCGTGACGCCGCCAGCGCGCGTCATGGGGCTGCACGCCTTTCAAGCAAACGGTGTGAGTCTCTGGGTCGAGAGCGTCGAAATATCAAATGATCTTATTACCCTGCGCCTGCGTGCCATCAATGGCAACAAGAGTCCGATGCAATTGAGCGATGCGACCGATCCAATGCTCTTGCGCGACGATGTCGGCGGAGAGTATCCGTCTAAAAGCGAGAAGATCGAAATTCCTGCGCGGAGCATGACCGCGTTGCGCGTTGAGTTCGCCGGACCGTTGAAAGCCGGCGCTCGCGAATTAACGTTGCTGACGAACTCGAAATATGGCAACAACTTTTACTCGCCCGCCTTCGCCCTTGCACATATTCCGGCAGCGAGTTGGCGCGACGCTGCCTTTGCAGAACCGCTAGTGCGTCGCCTACCTCTCAACGAGAGCACGACGATGCATCCGAACGGCTTGAGCATGACCCTGACCGAGGTCGTCGTTGAAGATGACGAGATCAAAGTCTCTTTCCTCGCTGTCAACGGTCACAAGGATGAAGTGAAACTCGCCGAGAGCAACGACGAGACGTTCATGCAAGACGAACAAGCCAATCGATATTATCTGATCCCACCACCGAACAAC
>CAKZOF010000355.1 GCA_937135995.1 uncultured Pyrinomonas sp. | reverse complement strand
CGGCGCAACGTTTGGTGACAGCTTGCGCTTGGCCGTCGCGCCTCGCGCAAGGAGCTACGAAGATGGCCAAGCGATTGACAGACCGCCAGCGCCTCGCTCTCAAACTCGACTCTCTGACCGATTCAGAAGTTCAAGAGGTTCTCGATTACATCTCGATCATGGAAGCGATGCGGCGTGCTCGCTCGCTGGCCGTCGCGTGGGACGATGACTTGCTCGCGCACCTTGCGGACGAGCGCGAAAACAGGCGTGCGCGGCAAGCCTTCGAATGGGAAGCCGCTCGCCGGCGTGCCGAACGCCGGGCCGCTTCCGTTTTCGCCCCGCGGGCATGATCCGAGCGTGGCAAGTCAAAAGAGAACCGCCTGCGCGCTACGTGGCGTGCAGCGCGCGTTTTCCTTTTGCCTTGTCGGCGGTCCAGCATCGTCGAAAACACCTCGCGCGTTCAAGGCCGACCTTGGTGCTCCTTCCTCTTATCTCGATGGCTCTTGCGGCTCAGACCTTCGCGCTCCAGACGCGACCGTTCGCGCCTGTCTTCTCCGATACAGCCGTGGCCATCGAAAATCAGAGGCGGCGACTGTTGTCGCCGGATGCCGAAGAACGACGCGATGCCGTGATGCGGCTCGGCGCGCTTGAAAGGAGCGATGCCGCGCGCGCGGCAGCCATTGCCCTCGACGACCGAGAGGCCAAAGTGCGCGCGGCGGCAGCCTCTGCTGTGCTCGCCCTGCCTGCGGACGAAGCAGCGCGTTTGCTCATTCCGCTGTTACGCGATCGTGACGAGTTCGTGCGGCTGGAGACCGCCTATGCGCTCGGAAGGACGAAGAGCCAACTTGCCGTCGAACCGCTGATCGAAAGTTTACTCCGGGATCGTCGCCACGGCGTGCGGGCGGCGGCGGCGGTCGCGTTGGGAGAGATCGGCGACGGGCGGGCCACGGCCGCGCTCATTCAGAGTTTGAACCGACGCTTCCGTGGAGGCGGAATCTTCGGTCTGTTCGGGCGTAGTGAACCGGAGAACGAGTTCGTCCGCCGTGCCGCAGCGCGTAGTTTGGGCCAGATCGGACAGCGCGAAGCGGTGCCCGCATTGATCGACGTTTTGGCGGATCGGCGATCTCCGGACGATCTGCGCCGCGAAGCGGCGCGCGCTCTCGGATTGATCGGCGACCCGCGAGCCGAACCGGCCCTGCGCGCGCTGCTCACGGCGCGTGATCCCTACTTAGCAACGGCCGCACGCGAAGCCTTGAACCGCCTGAAGTCTTCTGATTCGCTGAGCGAACGGCGGCGTTGATCGAGCGCTTGTCTGCACGCTCTCGTTCGCGTCCGAGGCAGGGCCCAAGCGTCAGCCGCGAAGCCAACGCACCGCCCGGACGCTCGGCGACGGATGGGCGGTTTTCGTGGCGAGGACCGCTCGTGCTCCGCTGCTGCTTCGGGGAAACTTCGCTGTGAGAAAAGAATAAAGAGCCGGGTCAACCGGCTCTTTTTTCTTTTTCGGAGCGAATGCCCGTTGAAGTGCTTTCAGTT
>CAKZOF010000354.1 GCA_937135995.1 uncultured Pyrinomonas sp. | reverse complement strand
CTGAAGTTCGGTTTGGTTGCACATACCGATGTCTCAGAAAGGATCCATCTGTGCCAATCTCATATGCTTCGATTTAGAAACCATCAAGATCGGCCCTGCCGAAGCGTGCGCGCTTTTGGAATTGCAAACTCCGCCGCGACGCATGCGCTTGGGGCGCGTACTGGACCGTCCAGTCTACTTCGTGCTGCCGCGCGGCGAAGCTTGGCGCGCCGTTTACGCTGATGATGGAGCGCTCATCGAGCGCGTGGATGTGGCGATGGCCCAAGAGATCGCGAGCCGATACTTGGAGCCGCGAGTCAAGGCCGATTATCTGGGAACGGTCGAGACCATAGATCAGTGGACTCTGACAAACAGCTTGAACTTACATCGTCCGCTTCACCGCTTCGCGCTACGCGACGAGGACGGGACGGAGGTTTACGTTTCGCAGCGCACAGGCGAAGTGGTGATGAAGAGCACACGCATGGAACGCCGGTTGGCATGGATCGGACCGATTATGCACTGGATCGCGCCGGAGTTTTTGCGCCGTCACGTCGGACCATGGCGTCAATTCCTGCTTTGGACTTCGTTGGCCGGAACTCTGCTCGTCGTGACCGGTATCATCATCGGCGTCTTGCGTTACAAAAGGGGCGGATATGCGCACCGCGACGCGGGGCGTAGTTTTTCACCCTACCGCAGCTGGAAGCGGTGGCACCACTGGGCCGGTGTGGTGTTCGGCGTGACGACGTTGACGTGGATCTTTAGCGGTCTGCTCTACCTCAATCCCGGCGGGAGCCGCGCCCATCCGCTCGACACAACGACCACGTTTACGCCGTACAACGTCGGCGGACTGCGAGCCAACTATGCTTCCAGCACCACGCAAACAGAAGCCTTCACGGGCGGCGCGCTGGAACCGGCGTTGTTCGTCCGCTCGGCGGTTGCTGCGGCGCAGGCAGCTCCCGTCGAAGAGGTACGCGAAGTAGAGATGATCCGATTCGCTGGCGTGCCTTACTACGTCGTCTATGCAGATTGGAACCGCAGCTACCTTGTGCGCGCCGATGCTGTCGAAGCGCCAGCGCGTGCCTTCTTCTCACCGGAAGAACTGCTCGCTTGCGCTCGTGCCGCCGTTCCACACGGACGCCTAACCGAGTGGACTTGGCTTACCGAATATGATGCTTATTACTATTCGGTCGGTGCCGTCGCCCCTAAACGGCTGCCCATTCTACGCGTCAAATTCGACGACGAAGCGCGCACGTGGCTTTACGTAGATCCGCACACGGGCAGCATCTTTCGCCGCTATGATGCTCGCGGTCGCGCGCTTCGCTGGCTCATCAACGGACTTCACTGTCTCGACTTTCCGTTTCTCTTTCGCCACCGACCAGCGTGGGATCTCGCCATCATTCTGTTGAGCGCCGGGGGATTTCTGCTGAGCGCCAGCGCCGTTGTGCTCAGCACGAAAAGGATC
>CAKZOF010000353.1 GCA_937135995.1 uncultured Pyrinomonas sp. | reverse complement strand
CGAGCAGCGTTTCAGCGGCGTGCGCGATGCCGAAGATGCCGGGATCGCCATCATCTTTCAGGAACTATCGCTCGTCAAAGATATGACGGTCGGCGAGAACATCTTTCTTGGGCGCGAGCCGCGTCGCCTCGGAGTGGTCCGGTGGGACGAGCTCTACCGTCGCGCGCAGAAGCTGCTCGATGATCTGCATCTGCCGATCGATCCGCACACGCCCGTGCGCCACCTCGGCATCGGTCAGCAACAACTGGTCGAGATCGCCAAAGCCCTGTCGCACGAAGCGCGTATTCTGGTTTTGGATGAACCGACGGCGGCGCTCACCGATGCCGAAGTGGAGACGTTGTTCGGCATCCTGCGGCGATTGCGCGCGCGTGGCGTCGGCATGATCTACATCTCGCACAAGCTCGACGAGGTCTTCGCCCTCGCGGATCGAATCACGGTGCTGCGCGACGGGCGCACGGTCGGGACGGCAGCAGCGGCGGAACTCGACCGCGATCGCGTGATCGCGATGATGGTCGGGCGCGAAGTGGGCGACATCTTCCCGAAGAGCGAACACGCACCGGGCGAGGTGGTGTTCGAAGCGCGCGGGATCACGGTGGAAGATCCGGCCGTGCCCGGTAAGTTGCTCGTCAAGGACGTAAGCTTCGCCGTGCGACGTGGCGAAGTGCTCGGCATCGCCGGGTTGATGGGCGCCGGTCGAAGCGAGTTGTTGATGGCGATCTTCGGTGCTCATCCCGGCAAGATCGGCGGCGAGGTGTTGATCGAAGGGCGGCCCGTCAAGATTCACAGCCCGGCTGAAGCCATCCGGCATGGGCTCGGCTTCGTCACCGAGGATCGCAAGAGATTCGGCCTCATACTGGACCAGACGATCTTGAACAACATGACGCTGGCGAGCTTGGAGCGGCTCTCGGGTCGCTTCATCACCAACGTAGATGCGGAGATCGCGGCGGGCGAACGCGCCATGCGCGAGCTGCGCATTCGCGCGCCCAACGTCTTCACCTTAGCGGGCACGCTCTCCGGCGGAAATCAACAGAAGGTCGTCCTTGCCAAGTGGCTGCTCACCGTGCCGCGCGTCCTTTTTTTGGACGAACCAACGCGCGGCATCGATGTCGGCGCCAAACAAGAGATCTACGCGCAGATCAATCGGCTGGCCGAGCAAGGACTGGCCATCGTGCTCGTCTCGTCCGAGCTGCCGGAAGTGTTGGGCCTCGCTGATCGCATTCTGGTGTTGCACGAGGGACGGGTGACGGGCGAGTTCGCGCGCGCCGAAGCCACGCCCGAGATCGTGATGGCGTGCGCGACGGGCCACGCGAGAGCGGCGGCGGGGCGCATTTGACTGACGGTCGTCAATCTTCAAGCGAATGCGAGGTCAGACATGAGTCAAACGGCGAAAGAACCTGTGATTCCACATCCGCCAGCGAGCGCCGAGACGTCGCCGGCGACGCGCGTCTTTCGCTGGAAGGTGCAAGCGTCGGTGTTGCGCGCCTACACGATGATCATCGCGCTCGTCGTCGTCTGGGCCATCTTCGCTTACGTCACCGACGGGGTCTTTCTGGAAGCGCGCAACTTGTCGAACCTCATGCGTCAGACGGCGGTGACGGGCATTCTGGCCGTTGGGATGCTGATGGTGATTGTCGCCGGGCACATCGACCTTTCCGTCGGATCATTGCTCGGGTTGGCTGGTGGCGTGGCAGCTATCGTACAGTACTCTTATGATTGGGGCTTGGGCGCGAGCCTCGCGTCGGCGCTGTTGATCGGTCTGGTGATCGGCGCGCTCCAGGGGACGCTGGTTGCCTACGTCAACATTCCGGCCTTCATCGTCACGCTCGGTGGCCTGCTCGCTTGGCGCGGCGTCATCAAAGGCATCAGCGAAGGGCGCACCATTCCGATCACCAGCGAAGCTTTCAAGGCGATCGGGCAAAGCTATCTTGCGCCTTCGGCCGGGTTGATCTTGGCCGCCGTCGCCGTGCTCGCCATCGTCTGGATAAATTTGCAACGCCGTCGTGCGCGCATCAAGCACGGATTGCGCCCGCCGAGCATGACCGAGATGGTCGTTCGCACGCTGGTCCCGGCGGCGCTCGTCGTCGGTTTCGTCCTCGTGATGAACTCTTATGCTGGAGTGCCGATTCCGGTGATGATCCTAC
>CAKZOF010000352.1 GCA_937135995.1 uncultured Pyrinomonas sp. | reverse complement strand
GGCGCTTCGTGCTGCTTGAAGCTGAGGCGCACGTGGGCGGCCTTGTTCAGACGCTTCGCCGGGACTCTCTCATCATCGAGACCGGACCGGATGCCTTCATCACGGATAAACCGGAAGCGCTCGAACTGGCGCGGCACTTGGGACTCGAAGACCAACTGCTTCCGACGAACCGCGCCCATCGCCGGAGTTTCATCGTCCGCGCGGGCAGACTCCGTCCTTTGCCTGCCGGGTTCCATCTTCTCGCGCCGTCGCGCCTGCGCCCTTTCCTCGCTTCGGACATCATCGGGTGGGCCGGCAAAGCGCGCATGTTATGCGATCTTGTTCTGCCGCGCGGCGAGACCGAAAAGGATGAGAGCCTCGCCGCCTTCGTCCGTCGTCGCTTCGGCGAAGAAGCGCTGCGCCGCATCGCGCAGCCGATGGTCGCCGGAATCTACGGCGCCGACCCCGAAAGATTGAGCTTGCGCGCAACCGTGCCGCGCTTCGCCGAATTGGAGCGACGCCACCGCAGCGTCATCCTCGGTCTGCGCCGCACGCACCGCGGCGAAGGCGACGCGCGCGGAGCGAGATATGGACTTTTCCTCTCTTTCAAAGACGGGATGAGCACGCTCGTCGAACAGCTCGCTGCGCGCCTGCCGCGCGAATCGCTTCGCTTGCGAGCGAGAGTTCGCGCCGTTGCCCGTCGAAACGACGCGTGGATCGTGGAAACAGAAGAGGAGAGATTCTGCGCGCGTGCGTTGTGCTTGGCGCTCCCGGCCCATGCTGCAGCTCGCCTGCTCGCGGCAGTGGATCGCGCTTTGGCCACTGAACTCGCGTCGATCGAATACGCTACCACAGCGGTGGTCAATCTGATCTTCCGGCGCGACGACGTCCCGCATCCGCTCGATGGTTTCGGCTTCGTCGTCCCCCATGTGGAGAAGCGTACGCTGTTCGCTTGCACGTGGAGCAGCACCAAATTCCCCGGACGCGCTCCGGCTGATCGCGCCCTTTTGCGCGCGTTCGTCGGAAACGCGCTGCAACCAGAACCGCTCGCGCTCGACGACGAAGCGCTGCTCGTTGCCGTGCGCGACGATCTGCGGGCGTTGATGGGCATCGCACGCCCACCACTCGACGCGCACGTTCAACGCTGGACCGATTCCATGCCGCAGTACGCCGTGGGACACCTTGCCCGACTAGCCCGTATCGAAGAGGCGCTCAAAGCACACCCGTCGCTTGCGCTCGCGGGAAATGCCTACCGGGGCATCGGCCTCCCGGACTGCATCCGCAGCGGTCGGCAAGCAGCGGAGAAACTCCTGCGTTATCTGGAAAGCGGCGCGCCAGCTGAATTCACAAGGTGATGACATACGCAGGCGGATCGCCTGCCGCAGCCGCGTAGAACTGCGGGAAACATCCGGCGACGACGCCTTCGACCAAGCCTTTCGGTCTTACCTGTCCAAGACCGCACTGCGTGAAATCTCCTTCGGCCAAGTGGCGCCGAAGGGCGCACTGATCGCAAACCATCAGGAGAATCCCCTTCTGCGCAGCCACTTTTGCCAATCTCTCTCCGACTGGATCGCCACGCCGTAAACAGAAGATGTTGTCATCGAAGAACATCATGCCGACCACTTCGGCGCCGTGAATGTTCTGCTCCAGTTGCGGCAAGATCATCGTCGCCAGCTTGTATGTGCTGGCCATGTTGCTGACAAAGACATAAACTACTTTCATTTGCCTTCCACCTTCAATAGTTACAATTTATCTTGGAAATTGAACGCACTTGGATCGCTCATCAGCGTTTTCGCCACCGCCGCGCTTAGCTCTCGCCAGCCTTGCAGGTGCTCGGCCCACGTGTGTGTCGCATGGGGGAACGACCTCAGACACCGCGCGCGGTGTGCCGCTCCCATGAGACCACCGATCCATCTTTCGTAAGCTTCGATCCAGGCGAAGAGTCGCGCGCACATACGCGCGACAATCACCAGCGACGCTTCGTCCGGCACGCTCGCCTCCGGCAGTTGATCCTTGCGCCACAGCGGAAGTTCCAACGTGTGGTGCGGCATCGATCTCGGCCGAAAGCGGAACCGGTCGAGGAAGATACCGCCGGCACCGTTGATTCCATAGAACAGGCCGAATCCCCACAGGATGATGCGCGACGGCGCGTGCGCTGAGACCAGTTCGAGCAGGTACGCGCTGCTCCCTTCCGCCTCATCGGGTGGGCGGAAACGTTCGAACCCGTACTGCAGGAGCAGGTTGCCCGCCGGCGACCGGATGTCTTGTCCCCAGAACCAACACTGTGCGTGTAGCAGTCTGGAGCCTTTTTTGACCAGATCGGGCGGAAGAAGCGATGCTCGCCGATGTAACTCCTCGCGCATCTGCTCGAGAAGCGTAGGCTACGGTCGGCCACTCTCCGACTGTTTTTCAATGGACGGGCGTTCAACTCGGACGACGCGCCATCTTCCGGCGATAAGCAGGCAGAGCATCTTTCGGCGTCGAACAACCGACGAAGTTCAGGCGGCTGAGGGATCGCCGGGCAGCACTGCCTTCGCCCGATTCGTCAGATGCGAACATAATCGCACGTCCCTTGCTGCATCTTTCGTCTTCGCTTGGTTCGTCCGGCGGGCCT
>CAKZOF010000351.1 GCA_937135995.1 uncultured Pyrinomonas sp. | reverse complement strand
CATCAGCGGCGATCGAATCGTCTACGTCGGCAATGTCAAGCGCATGCGCGCACGGCGCGTGATCGACGCGCGCGGGTTGATTGTCGCCCCCGGCTTCATCGACCCGCACACGCACACGTTGGAAGATCTCTCCGATCCGAACCGCAAGAGCAACATCAATTACTTGATGCAAGGTGTGACCACCGTTGTCACAGGCAACGACGGCGGCGGTCCGGTCGAGATCGAAAAGACACTCCGTCGTTGGGAAGAGGAAGGCATAGGGACCAACGCGGCGCTGCTGGTCGGACACGGTACGGTGCGTCGTCAAGTAATGGGCATGAGCGACGCGGCACCGACCGGGGATCAACTCGCACAAATGAAAGAGTTGATCGGACGCGCCATGGACGAGGGAGCGTTTGGCATGTCGACGGGACTGTATTATGCGCCCGGCAGCTACGCTCGCACCGAAGAGATCATCGAACTGGCGAAAGTGGTTGCGGCCAAGGGCGGTATCTACGACACGCACATGCGCGACGAAAATTCATACTCGATTGGGCTGCTCGGCTCCATCCGCGAGACGCTCCGCATCGGCCGCGAAGCTTCGATCCCGGTCCACATCTCGCACATCAAAGCGTTGGGACAAGAGGTTTGGGGACAGAGCAGCGCTGCCATCAGATTGATCAACCGGGCGCGCGCCGAAGGCATCGAGGTGACGGCGGATCAGTACCCGTACACTGCTTCGGGAACGAGCTTGGTAGCGGCGCTCGTCCCACGTTGGGCCGAAGCTGGCGGAAGGGATCAACTGCGCGCGCGTTTGGCGGACGAGCAGACGCGCGCCCGCTTGCTGGCGGAGATGGAACGCAATCTAGAGCGACGCGGTGGTCCGGCGGCGCTGCTGATCACTTCGGGTCGCGATCCCAACCTGCGCGGCAAAACTTTGGCCGCCCTCGCGCAAGAGCGTAACGAGAAGCCGGTCGAAGCGACGCTGGAGATCATTCAAAAATCGGGCGATGTGGGAGTCGCTTCGTTCAACATGAACGAGCGCGACATCGAGAACTTCATGAAGCAGCCGTGGGTCGTCACCGGTTCCGACGGTTCGACTGGTCATCCGCGCAAGTACGGGACCTTTCCGCGCAAACTTCGCGAGTACGTCTTTCGCCGGCGCGTCATCAGCCTGCCTTTCGCCATTCGGGCGAGCAGCGCGCTGACCGCCGAGATCTTTCGCCTTCCGCAACGCGGCCGAATCGCCCCGGGCTACTTCGCCGACCTGATCGTGTTCGACCCACAGGCAGTAGCAGATCGCGCAACCTACGAACAGCCTGAACTGCTCGCGATGGGGATGCGTTATGTCGTCGTCAACGGACAACTCGCCGTGGAAGACGGCCGGTACACGGGCGCGCTTGCTGGGCGCGCCCTGCGCCGGTAACGACCGTTTTCGCCTCGGCCGTGGCTCGTTTCGCAAACGCGGGGGCGCAATGGCCAATCCGATCGTCTAGGGGAACGGTGTCGCTCGCGCTGAACACGTTCAGCGCGGCGATTCGCTTGCGCCTTCGCCACTGGCGACGATGCGCCCTTCGGGATCGACCACCATGATCTTTGTGCCCAGTTCTGGCAGCGAACGCAACCCAGCTTCGATCGCCCGCCGATCACCGACGACGAGAATCGTCAGGCGCGACGGATCTAGGTAGCGCTTTGCGACGCGATTGACGTCGTCGAGCGTGACGGCGCGAACGCGCTCGATGTAGCGGTTGAAGTAATCATCGGGAAGACCGTAGATAACGATGTCTTCCAAACGCGCGGCGATCTGTCCCGGAGTCTCGAAACCGCGCGGGAAACCGCGAATGAGCGCCTGTTTGGCATACTCAAGCTCACGCGGCGTGATCGGTATTTCGCCGCGCACGCCCCGTAACTCTTTGAGGAATTCTTCGACCGACTCTTTGGTCACACCCGTAAAGACGCCTGCTGAAGCGATGAACGGCCCGGCGCCGCGCCGGAAGTCGAACGCCGTGCGCGCGCCGTAGGTGTAGCCTTTGCTCTCGCGCAGGTTCAAGTTGACGCGCGAGACGAACTGCCCGCCGAGAATGGTGTTCAGCACGAGCAGCGGGAAGTAATCAGGCGTGGTTCGTTCGACGCCAACCTGACCGATCTGGATCACCGATTGCGCCGCTCCGGGCCGATCGACGATGTACAGACCGGCGCGCTGGCCGGCTGCCGTCGGAATCGCGACAGACGGCACTTCGGCTGGCTTCCACGAAGCGAAAGCTCGCTCCAACTTCGGCAAGATCTCATCTGGCGTCACATCGCCGACGACGATGAGCGCGGGGGCGGTGGCCTGTGCAGGGACTGCGCCGAACAGCGGGGCGATGACGAGCGCGACGAGGAAAAGGATGCCGCACACGATGGCGGCGACGGAGGAAAACGGAAACGTCCGCCGGCCCGCTCCCGCGAGCTCCACATGGAGAAGGCCGTTCTCCGCGTGGAGCCGGGCCGGAGACTCCGACAGGTCGAGCACCCGATTAGTCATGGCATGGGACCACATCTCCTATCGGCAGGACCATGACTTTCTCTGCATGGTACTTCTGCATTCCACCTGCGGTGGGAGCAAATTCCACGCG
>CAKZOF010000350.1 GCA_937135995.1 uncultured Pyrinomonas sp. | reverse complement strand
ATTTTAAACCGATTCAAGAAGCCGGCGGCACGCTGAACGGTTCGACCAATGCTGATCGGACAAACTACTGGGAAGTGGTTCCATCGAACTTCCTTGAATTAGCGCTCTTCATGGAAGCCGATCGCATGGGCGGATTGCTCGACGCGCTGACGGAAGAGAAGTTGAACAACCAACGCGAAGTCGTCAAGAACGAGAAACGGCAGAATTACGATAATCGCCCATATGGGTTGGTGCCAGCGCGCATCGCCGAAGTGATGTATCCGCCGACGCACCCTTATCACTGGCTGACCATCGGATCGCTGGCCGATCTGGATGCCGCTTCGATGGAAGACGTCAAAGCTTTCTTTCGTCGTTTCTACACGCCGAACAACGCGAGCTTGGCGATCGCCGGTGATTTCGATCCGCGCGAGGCGCGACGCTGGGTCGAGAAGTATTTCGGTCCGATCGCGCGCGGGCCGCGCGTCGAGCGCGTGGCTGCGCCGCAACCGCGACTCGACCGCGAGATCCGGCAGACGATGGAAGATCGCGTCTCTTTGTCGCGTCTGTACATCACGTGGCACTCGGTGCCGCAGTGGACGCCGGACGATGCGGCGCTCGACGTGTTGGCGCGCATTCTCGGTGGTGGCAAAAGCTCGCGCCTATACAAATCGCTCGTCTACGAGCAGCAGATCGCACAAGACATCTTCTCCTCGAACTTCTCGCGCGAAATCGCCGGTCAATTTCAGATCGTGGCGACGGCCAAACCAGGCCGGTCGCTGGACGAGTTGGAGCGCGCGATCAACGCCGAATTGGACAGAATCAAGAGCCAAGGCCCAACGCGCGAAGAGGTTGAACGAGCTTACAACGCCATCGAAGCCAATTTCATCTACGGCCTGCAGACCGTCGGCGGCTTCGGCGGCAAGAGCGATCAGCTCAACCAGTACGCCATCTTTCTCAACGATCCCGGGTATTTCGAAAAGGATTTAGCCCGCTATCGCCGCGTCACGACGCAAGATGTGCAAAGGGTAGCGCGAACCTATTTGACCGACAAGCGGTTTGTCCTAAACGTCGTTCCGGCGACCCAGCGCAAGCCCGGCGGCAGCAGCGCATCGGCTGAACAGGGGGCGCGCCCGAATCCGCCCTCGCGAGCCAGCGGCACGCAGCCAGCGGGCACACAGGCTCAGACCAAGTCCGAGCGGGCGACGGCGCCTCCAGCCGGAGCTGCTCCGACAACCACCGAAGCGCAGCGTTCCAACAAGCAGGGCGCGGAGAAGACCTACAATCTGCCGAAACCGAAGCCCGATCCGAAATTCAGTCTGCCGCCGATTCAACGGCGTCGGCTATCGAATGGACTCGAGGTCTTGGTGGTCGAGCATCACGAACTGCCGCTGGTCCAGATGAATCTCGTCTTCAAGACCGGCGGAGCGGCCGACCCGCTTGAAAAAGCAGGTCTAGCGAGCTTGACGGCGGACATGCTCGACGAAGGGACGCGCCAGCGCTCGGCGCTGGAGATCTCTGATGCGCTCGCTTCCATCGGCGCGCAACTGGCGATCGGCTCAGGCTGGGATGCATCGAGCGCGAGCTTGCTCACGTTGACGCGCCATCTCGATCGCGCGCTTGACATCTTCGCCGATGTCATCACGAATCCAGCCTTTTCGCCAAAGGAACTCGAACGGTTGCGCGCGCAGCGTTTAACTTCGTTCCGCCAGCGACGCGACAACCCCGAAGCGATCGCGCAGATCGTCTATGCCTCGCTCCTTTACGGGCGTGAACACCCGTACGGGCATCCGCTCACCGGAGACGAAAAGTCT
>CAKZOF010000349.1 GCA_937135995.1 uncultured Pyrinomonas sp. | reverse complement strand
CGGGCGGGAAGATCAGCTCGCGAATCCCGAGCAGCGCGGCCACGCCGCCGGCGTGGGCCGGTCCGGCGCCGCCGAAGGCGAGCAGGGCGTAGCGCCGCGGGTCGCGGTTCTGCTCGATGGCGTGGATGCGCGCCGCGGCGGCCATCGCCTCGTTGGCGATCCGGTGGATGCCCCAGGCCGCTGCCAGCGGCGGGAGGCCGAGCGCGTCGCCGAGCGGACGTTGAGCGCCGCCAACCGGATCTTCGCCGCGCGGGCGTGGGACAAACGTTCAGCGGCAACTGGCCGAAGAGTGATTCATGACTGCTTCATCACGCGAGCGTGGAACGACCCGAGGCCGACCGAGTTTCCAGTGCGAAACGTCATCCCGTCGCGCTTTCGTGCGGATCGGCACAGCGTTGACGTAGCGTTCAAGGGCGCGACCGAACTTTTCTCGTTGCTTGAAGGAGACCGACCATGAGAAACCGCAGAACTCAGTTCTTGATCCCGACCGCGCTGCTCTGCGTGGCCCTTTTGGCCGTTGCGGGCAGAGCGCAGACGATCACTGCCACGGTGACGGGCACGGTGACCGATCCGACGGGCGCTGTAGTACCCGGCGCGACTGTGACGGTGATCTCCAAAGAGACGGGCACGACTCGCAGCGTGACGACCGACAATGAGGGGCGTTACACGGTGCCGTTTCTGCAACCAGGCGTTTACGACATCAGCGTCGAGGGGGCGGGCTTTGCGCGCCAGACGCGGCAGAACATTCGACTGGAAGTCGCGCAAAAGGCGACCATCGATTTCACGCTGAGCGCGACCGTGCAGGAAGTGGTCGAAGTATCGGGCGAGACGACCCCGTTGCTCATCACGGAAAGTTCTGGTCTGGAGACCACGGTTGAGAACAAGTTGATCGAAGATCTGCCTTCGGACAATCGCAACATCTTCTCGTTCGTCAATCTCGTTCCTGGAACGATCGATGCTGCCGTGGCGCTCGGCAATCCGGGAGGCGCGGTCGGCTCGGCAGGCAATCGCAACTTCTTCGATTCGAACTTTGCCCTCACTGGCGGGCGCGCCTCATCCAACGACGTCTTGCTCGACGGTGTAACCAACACCATTGGTGATTTCAACGGCGTCGCCGTCTCGCCGCCGCAGGATTCGATTCGCGAATTCAAGGTGCAGTCGGGGGTCGCTCCGGCAGAGTTCGGGCGCACCGCCGGCGGCATCGTCAACATCGCCACGCGTGCCGGAACGAACCGTTTTCACGGCGCGTTGTACGAATACTTCAACGACGGAAGTTTGAACGCCAACGGATGGGCGCGCAACCGACGCGGTGTGTTGGCCAACGGGCAACCGGCGTTGCCGCGCATCGATGTTTCGCGCCACCAGTTCGGCGGGGCCATCGGCGGGCCGGTCTATCTGCCGCGTTTCGGCGAGGGCGGACCGACGTACTGGAGCGGGAAGAACACGACCTTTTTCTTCTTCAACTACGAAGCTCGGCGTGAGCGAAACCCGTTCTCACGCGAACTGACTCTGCCGACGGAGAAGATGCGGCGTGGGGACTTGTCGGAGCTGCTCGGACCGCCGCGTCCAGGCATCACCAATCCGGACGGTTCGCCGGCGCTCTTCGGGCAGATCTACGACCCTTACGCGCCGTTGATCAACGGGCAACGCCGTCCTATCCCGGGTAACCGGCTCGACCTACTACCCGTCTGTCAACCGGGACCGCGCACGTCAGCCTGTCTCGATCCGGTCGCGTTGGAAGTTTTGAAGTACATTCCGCTGCCCAACCAACCGGGGTTGGTCAACAACTACATCTTCAACGCGCGCACGCGCTTTACGCGCGACATCGTCGCCGCGGCCCGCGCGCCCGACGGGCGATTCTATGCCCTGCTCGCCGATGCCACCGGCCACGGTCTTGCCGCTGCGCTGTCGGCGCTGCCGGTGCTGACCGTGTTCTATGGCCTGACCGAGCGTTCGCCGCCCCTGGCGAACATCGTCGACGAACTGAACCGCCAGTTGCTGGCCACCATGCCGGCCGGCCGTTTCGTTGCCGCCGCGCTGCTCAGCCTCGATGCCCGCGCCTCGACCGCCGAGCTGTGGCTGGGTGGGATGCCGGACGTCTT
>CAKZOF010000348.1 GCA_937135995.1 uncultured Pyrinomonas sp. | reverse complement strand
ATGCGCATCTCGAACTTCCTTCTGTGGCAGATCGCGTACAGCGAGATCTACGTCACGGCCACGCTATGGCCCGATTTTCGGCGCGTTCACCTGCTCGAAGCCGTGCTCGATTACCAGCGGCGCGACCGTCGCTTTGGCGGAGTCAAAAACAGCGCGCGGCAGACCGCCTACGCCGAAGCGGGCGATTGATGCCGTGCGGCAGAACACACGTACGCTACCATCAAGCACGAGGATTTGTCTGTGCTGTCGAAATCGACGCGCGGCAGGAAGGTGCGCGCCGGAAAAGTCTGCAATGACTTCCGTGCCTACGGGGCAACTGCAACAAAGATCGTCGAACGAGTTGCACCATCGGAGGAATCTCCAACGGCTACCCGCGCTCTTCGGTCGAGATCGCGTCCTTTGCGCGCTTGATTCGTCGGCTGGATGATTCCAGCCTTTGGATGACCAGAGTCGATGTTGAGATCACATCCTTTGCGCGCTTGATTCAGCGGCCTGCTTTGCGGTTTGATTAACAGGTTCTTCGTTCAAGCTCATCAAAACGGCACGGAATGTCACAACGCGTCGTCACGGCCATCTTGCTTCTGCCGATCTTGATCGCTTCGATCTGGATCGAAAAGCTCTTGCTCGTCTTCCTCGTTTTCGCTTGCGCAGCGATGGGATTCGGTTTGATGGAGTTCTGGAGTCTGGCGCAAAAGTGCGATCTCGAGCCTGATCGCTTGACAGGGAGCATCTTTGCGGGCCTGATCTTTGCAGCTTTCGTCTTCGACCGGCCACAACTGTTGCCGGCGCTCGTCTCGGCGCTGGTTTGCATCGCGCTCGTGCGCGCATTGCTGCGCGGCGCGCCGTTCGACCGCATGATCGGACGGGTTGGCGCGACGCTGCTCGGTGTTCTCTACGTCGCGCTGCTCGGCGGATTTTTGGTCGGCGTGCGGCGGGGGTTCGAGCCGCTGTTGGGTGCCAAGCTGCTCTCGTTTTTCCTGCTCGTCATCATGGGCGCGGACACGGCGGCTTACTACGCGGGGCGCGCTTTCGGCAAACACAAGCTCGCGCCGGCGATCAGTCCGGGCAAGACTTGGGAAGGAGCTGTGGCGGGCATGATCGCTAGTCTGGCGGCGGCCCTCATCGCGCACCACTGGTTCTTTGCGGAGTTGCGGCCGGGCGTCGGTTTGGTCCTGGCCGCCGTGATGAACGTCGTCGGTGTGGTAGGCGATTTGACCGAAAGCGCGCTCAAACGAGGCGCCGGAGCCAAAGATGCCGCGAGCATCTTGCCCGGCCACGGCGGCTTTCTCGACCGCTTGGACAGCCTGTTGTTCAACGCGCCGTTGCTCTATTTCTTCGGCAAAGCTTACTTCGGCGCTTGAGTGCGTAGCGAAATCTTTGATTCGCGGAGAAACAGTTTCGTCAAGAGGAGCAGCACCTGAAGCGTTGCTTTGCTCCCGCAGCGGTCGAGAAAGATGTGGCTTGATTGCCGACCGCCAATCTCTTAGCGCTTGAACCGGAACCCAACGACTTCCATCTTGATGTTGGCGCGCACGGCGTCCTTGCTGATCCCCTCGAGTAGGATACGCGCCTGCATGGTCTCGTTGTTGGCCAGTTCCGGCTTCTGGTTCGGGATGACGACGACGGTCCGCTCTTTGATCGGCTTGCCGTTCGGATCGACCACCGCGCCGTAAACTTCCAGCCCGTCGAGCGTCTGGCCCGTGAAGTTGCGCACCGTGCATTGCAACGTCATCACGATGTCGCCCAGCGCGCGCGTCGATTCGAAGGCTTCCACCGAATCGAGCCGGATGCGGTCGCGATAGCGCTCGAACTCGGGCGAACCGGCGCGAATCGCGTTTGGTAGCTGCGTCGACGGTTGAGGTGGGCCAGACCTACTGTAAAACGCGTAGATCAGACCAGCGACGATCACCGCGCCTAAGATGCCGACGACGATGAAGATGGTGCGCCGTGAAATGTCTGCCATACTCGCTCCGAAAAGAGGAGAACTTCCAGCCCAGAGATAACCAGATCGAGCGATCTATCTATCATCAGCTCTTGCTTCGGCGCAAGTCGTAAGCGACCATCGGACCGCCGACGAGCGACCCCGTGCCGGTGCGTTGCAGCACGACGCGCGGCAAGATGACGCGAAAACGGCTGCCTTGACCGACGCGGCTTTCGACCCGGATCTCGCCGCCGAGCAGTTGAACGATCTTGCGTGTGATGGCAAGTCCCAAGCCGACGCCGCCATAGGCGCGTGTCAATCGATCGTCAGCTTGGCGAAACTCATCGAAGATGATGGGCATGACCTCTTCGGGAATGCCGATCCCGGTGTCGGCCACTTCCACCGCCCAAGATGCGTCGTTGAGGGCTTCGGCTTTGAGTGTGATGATGCCGCACGATGTGAACTTGATGGCGTTGCTCAGCAGGTTGAAGACGACTTGGGCGAGTTTGTCGCGGTCGGCGATCACGGGGCCTAGATCGTGAGCGATTTCGACGACGAATTCGAGCCCCTT
>CAKZOF010000347.1 GCA_937135995.1 uncultured Pyrinomonas sp. | reverse complement strand
TCGGGATGCCGAGCACTTCGGCGAGCGTGCGATGGACGTAGTGCGGCGTTTGCGTCGAGGTCCAGAGCGTCACGCGCCCGTCATGTTCCCAATGGGCCACGCAAGCGTGCGGCTCCATCGGCGCGTGCGTCACGCGCGGCTGGAAGAAACGATCGAAACGGACCGCGCCGCCCGATTCGATGGCCTCGCGAAAGCCCCGTTCGACATCGCCGAAATGGTGGTGGTATTCCTTCTCGATGTTGCGTTTTCTATCGGCGTGGATCCACAGGTTGGGATCCTCGCAGGCCATCGCCTCTTCGGGAGTGAGAAAAGCGGGTAGGACCTCGTACTCAACTTCGATGAGATCGAGAGCCTCTTCGGCGATCTGTTCGGAGACGGCGCAAACGGCGGCGATCTCGTCGCCGACGTAACGGACTTTGTCGATGCAGAAGGCCGTTTCATCATGCCCGATGGGCAGAATGCCGTAGCGCGCCGGCGCGTCTTTGCCCGTCACCACTCCCATTACGCCCGGCAACCGTTCGGCCTTTGAAGTGTCGATGCGCAAGATGCGCGCGTGCGCGTGTGGCGAACGAAGTATCTTGCCATAAAGCATGCCGGGCAAGCGCAGATCGTCAGCGTAAAGAGCCGTGCCGGTCACCTTCGGCGGGCCGTCGGTCATTGGCACACGCTTGCCGATCGTTGAAAAATCGCTCATCGCAGCCTCCAGCGAGTCGAAGTCGAAAGCCAGCTTGGACAGGCTAAATGATAGCAGGTTTCCCGGGCGAGTGCCGCGCGCAGTCGAAGACCGACGCGGATCTTCCGATGGAGGCTGCGCCGCTTTGTGCCCCATAGAGAAGAGGACCGAAAACGATAGGCGAAAGGGGGATCTCCTCAGGCCCTTTCGCCCATCCGCCAGCGGTTCTCCGCGCAAGTCGGTTCATTGCGGCGAACCGATCATGCTCAAGAGCAAGCGTGATTCGGCGGCTTGTCTGGTGGCCGGCGCGAAGTTGTAATTCCGTTTCTTGCCGTCGGCCTTTTTGATCCTGATGTGAAAAGCGCCGATGTCGTTTCCGACGAAGCGATTCATCTTCGCTTCGTCCAGCTCGTTGAGCGGAACTTCGTAGCTATCGCCGCCGTTGTCGCTTTCGAAGATGACTTTGTTTTTGGAGATGTAAAGCGACCCTTCGCAGTAGTCCTGAAAAGTGCCGTTGGCGTGATCGTGGTAGACGCGAAAGATCGCACTCCCGCCGCGTTCGATGGCCGAACGCATGGCGCGTGCCGCGCCGCCGACGTCAGCCTTTTCATACAACAACATCGGCCCGAGCAGTTGATACGCTTCTGGACGCGAAGGATCGAGGCGGATCGCGCGCGTAAGGAGAGCGATCGTTTCATCCGGTCCAACCGATTTGTCGAGCGCGCGCTCCATGAGGTCATCGTATGATGGCGATCGCGCGGAAGGCACGTCACGCGGCGCTTCGTCTGCGTCGCCGCCGAAGGTCGTGATAACGTGTTCGCTGATCGCGCCGAGCAACGAGCGCGTGCCACCGGCGGCGGCGATCTCGCGGCTGATCGCTGGCGTCAGAACGAATTGAACACCGCGCGCTTCGACGATCTGTTCGACCCGCGCCGACGGCACGCCGCTTTGCAACAGCGTGATGATCTCATTCTTGGTCAACGGCGGCCCCTTGATGAGGTTGGCTGCAGGACGCGACGGCGTGTTGGCCGCGCCGTTTGCCACGGGCGCAGCACCCGGGCGGTAGTTGGCGCGCATCGCCGCGATGAGTTGCGGAAATGCCCCGGCTTGGCGGAACTCCGCTTCGACTTGTGGTGTTACCTCGAAGTCCACGCCGCGGCGCTGCACGGCTTCAACCAGTGCCGCCGTTGTGTAACGCTTGGAGCGCACGGCGTTGAGCAGCACTTCTTTAGAAAAGGGCTTGATCGTTTGTGCCGCGAGCGCGGGCAGAGAAAACAGACCGCATAGAGCGAGCGCGATGATGTATGCGGTTCGCCACTGATCGGCAGAGACAAATCTTCTCATGGTGAATCGAACCCCCTTAAACCTGTTGGCGGTGCCGAATGTCTTCGCGCGAGAAGAGCGATCGCCCGAGGGAGTGGTGAGCGACGGAGCTTGGTTTCGACATCTTCATGCAGGAAGCATGGTCTCTTCTCGCGTCCTTCGACGCTTCCCCTGAACCTTTCAGCCGTGCTTGGTGTCTTCGTGCTCTTTGGGAAAAACGCTTTCAGCATCCTTCAAGGCAACCTCATGAGTTCTTCGACTTGTTGTTGGTGGCTTGGTCGTCGGCGCGGCGACGGCGCACGCGTTTCTTGCTGCGCGCGCGCCGGTTGCTTCGCGGTCCGTTTTGTCTCTTTGTGTCCTTCGCCGACGCGCGTCGTTTCTCCTCTGACCGACGGCGTGATCTCTTCGATCGGCGGCAGACTATGCTGCAGCTCATCGAGCGACGGTGACGCTGGCAGCGTTTGTGTGCCCGGCGCTTTCGATTCGAACGTCGTCGGTTCGGGCGAAGCTACGGGTGGCGCGGACTGGCTCGGCGGCGGCGCAGCGGCAGGCTGTGTTGCCTGTTCGGCAGGCGAGTCGCTTCTCGTCCCGAGAGAGAGAAACGCCGCCAGTGAGATCACCAAGAGAAGAGCGAAGGCTCCGGCACC
This sequence comes from uncultured Pyrinomonas sp., assembly GCA_937135995.1. Taxonomy (GTDB): domain Bacteria; phylum Acidobacteriota; class Blastocatellia; order Pyrinomonadales; family Pyrinomonadaceae; genus Pyrinomonas. The sequence goes on along the minus strand of CAKZOF010000347.1, from coordinate 6,432 downwards.
AGCGAATGCGATCTTCTTCGCCGGCCAGTTGCTCGTCGCGGAGGTAGTTGCTTGAGCGGGCGGCGTCCACTCGGCAACGAACCGTGTTTCGCGCACTTGCTCCCCCGGCTGAAAACCTGGCGCGATCACAGTCGGTTTGATCGTCGCCCCTGGGGCAGCATGCTGGTCTGCCTCTGTTTGCGAACCCTCGCTGATGGCAGCGAGCTTCGCTCTTTGCGCGGTGGAAAAGATGGCTGCTTCGTCTACGAGCAGCGCGGCGCGGAAATCTGCGGCTGACTGAAAACGCTCGGCCGGATCTTTGGCCACCGCGCGCATGATCGCCGCTTCGATCGATTCCGGGATCTCGGCGACGATTTGGCGCGGCGGTGTTGGCATGCGCTCGATTTGCGCGCGCATCAACTCGAACTCGTTCTCGATGGGAAACGGCACGCGTCCCGTGAGCATTTCGTAGAGCAGCATCCCCAAACTATAGATGTCGGAGCGCGCATCGGTCTCTTGACCACGCACCTGTTCGGGCGACATGTACTCGATCGTTCCTATAAGGTGCCCGGCGCGCGTCATGCGTGCCGTTCCGAGCACGCGCGCGATGCCGAAATCCATCACTTTGAGCACGCCTTCGTCGGTCAACATCATGTTCGCGGGTTTGATGTCGCGGTGGATGATGCCGCGCCGGTGGGCGTATCCGACGCCTTCCAAAGCGTGACAAAAGAGCGGGATCGCTTCCGTGTACGGGAAGCGCCCGCGTTCGGAGAGCACGCGGTCGAGCGTCTTGCCCTGCAAATATTCCATCACCATGAAGAAATCGTCGCCTTGGCGGAAGAAGCTGTAGAGCGCGGCGATGTTCGGGTGGTTCAATTTGGCCAGCGTCACCGCTTCGGAGCGGAAACGTTCGACGACTTGCGGTTGGCTTGCCAGTTCTGCACGCAGGACTTTGATCGCGACCTCCCGTTCGAGCATCAGATCCAGGCCGCGATAGACGGCGCCCATGCCGCCTTCGCCTATTTTCTCGATGATCTTGTAGTTGCCGACGATGCGTCCGATCATTTAGATTGCCTCCACCTCGCGCGTGATAGGGGTCGGTTGCCGTTCTTCTGTCGCTCGCAAGACGACTATTCCGACTGTGATGTTATCATGCCCGCCGCGCGCGCGCGCCGTCGCGATCAGCTTCTCGCCAGCATCATGCGGATTGCGCGCTGCCAGCAGAATCCGTTCGATCTCGCTCTCCTCGACGAGATCGTAGAGTCCATCTGAGCAGAGTAGGAAAAGATCGCCAACCCGCACCTTGAGGGGCGGGTCAAGGAGCGATACCTCGACTTCTGGCGTCGTTCCGAGGGCGCGTATGATGACGTTTTTGTCGGCGTGATGGCGCGCCTCTTCGCGCGAGATGATACCTTGGCGCACCATCTCCATGACGGCGGAGTGGTCTTCCGTGAGGAGATTAAGCCGTCCGGCGCGCAAAAGATAGGCGCGGCTGTCACCGACGTGGGCGATGAAAGCTCGGCCATCGCACAGCGCAAGCGCCGTACAGGTCGTCCCCATACCGCGCATGCTTTGATCGGCAAGCGATGTTTCGTAGATCCGAAGGTTGGCTTCGCAAAAGGCACGGCGCAGCGCTTCCTGCGGCGCGCCGTCCGCTTCGTAGTAGATCCGACCAACGGTTTCGACGGCGATGCGACTGGCGACTTCGCCGGCAGCGTGGCCGCCCATCCCATCGGCCACGATGGTCAGCGCCCCGCGCCGATCGAGCAGCGACGGATCTTGTGGCTGGAAGTGCCGTCCTGCGTCTTCGTTGGCGTCGCGCACGCAGCCTGGATCGGTCTGTACGCTAGCGAATATTGCGAAATCGCGTTGCCTCTTCTCCGCGTCCGCGGATGACATGCTGTTCGTCTCTTTCATCTCCTTTTCCGGCTCCGACACGAAAGCATCCTCTTCCGATTCTCTTTTGCCGATCAATCGCTGGAACTTTCGCCACACGTTCGAGTTCACTTCTCCATCCTGAAAGTGTACACGTGTCGAGTTTCGCTAACGGTGAACTCAACCGCCTTGTCCTTGAAACCATATCGTTTCAGATTGAGTCGCACCACTTCGCCCGGGCTCGCTGTTAACTCATAGGGTGTCGTCCCCAAAGGTTGGTCGCCGCGATAGACCTGCGCTTGTCCTTCAAAGACGTCGATGATGATCGTCTTGGGTTTGCTCGATTGCGGCGCGGGCGCGTTCGGCACTGACCGAGCTTGGGAAGGCGCAAACGATGCGCGCGTTTCGTTCCCGCCGTTCGAGCCTCCGACGAAGGCCAATAGGGCCGCTATCGCGATCAGCGAAAAGAACAGCAGTCCGACGACGCCGACGAGTATTGTGGCCTCGCGCTTGTTGCTCGCGGCTTTGGGCAGCGCGGGAGGAGAGACAGCAGGTTCTCCGCGGCATCTCAAACGTTCCACGTCGGCAGCGAGTTCTTCAGCCGACGAGTATCGCGCGGCCGGATCACGTTTCAAACAACGCCCGATGATGTGCTCGAGTTCCGGTTTGACCGCTGGATTCAAGCGCGAGGGCGGCTCGTAGATCGCCTGCTTGATGCGATCGCACACTTCGCCGAGCGTGGCTGCCGTGAACGGCGAGCGCCCGGTCACTATTTCGTAAAGGAGTACGCCCAGAGCCCAAACATCGGATCGGTGATCGGCGCGTCCGGTTTGCAACTGTTCCGGTGCGAGGTACTCGACCGTGCCGACAAATTGGCCGGTGGCGGTCAAGCCACGGACAAAGGCCGCTCGCGCAATGCCGAAATCGAGCAGTTTCACTTCGCCAGCGGAATTGATCTTGACGTTGTTGGGTTTGATGTCGCGGTGGACGATGCCGCGTTTGTGGATGTAGGCGATGGCGCTGACGATCGCCTGAAAGATCGCCAGCGCATCGGAGGTCGCCAGCGGCCCGCGCGCGGCAATCATCTCGGAGAGCGTTGGCCCATCGACGTATTCCATGACGATGCACGGGCGTCCGTCAACCTCGATGAAGTCGTAGAGGGCGGCGATGTTCGGGTGTGAGAGCGACGATTGAATCCGCGCTTCATTGCGAAAACGTTCCATTGCCGCCGTTTCTTCAGGCGTGCTGGTAAGCACTTTGATCGCCGCTAGACGGCCGATCTTGGTGTGTTGCGCGCAATAGACTTCGCCCATGCCGCCCCTTCCGAGAAGATCGAGGACGCGGTATTCGCCAACCATCTCGCCGGGTTGCAACGTCTGCCTCGCGTACATGGGTCTGATCCCACGCTAGTTCGACGCCGTGGAGACCGACATCAGCTGTTTGCCGAAACGGATCGGCACGGCGAAGGTGACGGCGGCCCCGCCGCGTATTGAGCTAGCATAGAAGATGCCGATCACGCGCCCACGATCGTCGAAGACAGGTCCTCCCGAGTTACCGCTTCCCGTGGTATTGATCTGCAACTGGTAGGCATCGCCGAAGAGGCTGAAGATCAGATCTTTGTTCTTCTCCAGCTCTTGTCCGCGCAATATGCGTCCAACGTTGCCGACGGCGACGGTCGGATCAGGGATCTCCCGCAACTTCATCTGTCGATTGAAGACGTCTTCCGATCTGATGACGCCTACCACGGGCGGCGACACGGCCGGATAACCCATAACGATCACCGTGTCACCGGGCTTGATCGTGTCGTAGTTGTCGTTCAATTCGACTTTGGGAACCGCCTCTGGAACGTCTATCTTCAGCATCGCCACGTCGTGGCGATCCGAGACGCGCGACAGCTTCGCCGGAATGCGCTGATCGCTTTTCGGAAAAGTTACGTCGAGGATATCGTTTTGCCCTTCAAACGTGCCTCGGATCCCTTCTTGTTGTGTGTCGGCGGGGACCCAGTCCGCTGGTGGCTCCATCTGTCCGGCGTAGATCGGCGTTCGCTTGTCGGCAGCGAAGACAATGCCGAATTGATAGAGCGGATTGTCTTTAGGAAAGTCGAAGTTCGTTCGCCAAGTCGCTGCTACGTGACGGTTCGTCAGAATGAAACCGTCGCTCGCAACGACGAAACCCGATCCGGTGTGTTTGCCGTTGATCGGCCTGTTGAGCGGATTGCGTTCGTAGGTCAAATAGGGTTCAATCTTGCCCGGCGCGACCTGCACGTAAGCCGGAACGATCGGTGGCCCTCCCTTGATGATCTGCCCCTTGTCGTTCGGTAGGAATTGATGGTACACGAGGCTACCTGTTTTGATGTTTATCAGTTTCCACGCCACCTCGATGTAGACCACGGCGCTGCCGTTCTTCTGCGCAATCTCGGTTGCGCTCAGGGGCGCTTTGGCTTCTTTCTCCGCCAGCGTCGCTTGCACTTTGCCGACTTCTTGTCCGACCTGTGCTTCGGTCTTGCGACTGCGGTAGATGAAATAACCGGCAACAGCGCCGAAAAGGACGAGCACGGCAAGCAACGCTACGCTGCCGATGAGCATGTAGGTTCGTGATTGTTGCCGCCGCGTTTCGCTGATGTTTTGCGCGACGATCCGCTCGACGGTCGCTTTGCCGACAGGTGAAGAAGGTCCAGCAGACGAGACCGCCGTCGGTGGGGTGCTGCTGCTGGCCGAGACGCGCGTTGATGGGACCCCGGACGAGACGATGCGTGTGGCTTTGAGCGATTCAGTTGGGCGAGGTTCGATATCGAACTGGAATTCAGGGCCACCTGCGCCAAGTTGCACGATGTCGCCCGGGTTCAAACGTACGCTACCCGTGACCCGTTGCTTGTTGACAAAAGTCCCGTTGCGGCTGTTCAAGTCGGTCAGGACTATTTGGTCCGGATTGTTCCGTTCGATTTGAATGCGAGCGTGCTGCTGTCCGACCACATCATCGCGTTCCGGATCGTACCTGACCGTTGCCGTTGGATCGCGTCCGAGCACTAGCTCGGAGACATGTGCGATAGGGAACTCTTCGACTTGATTAGCTTTCGACCCGCTCAGGTGGCGTATGACGATTCTTTCCATGAGGTCCTCCTGCAAAGTTGCACGATCACACTGCGGACTCCCAAAAGGATCTAAGATTGCCAATGTGCGTTCGCGACGAGTGCACGCCGCCCGTCCGCGATGCAGATGAGAGCGCTCAAAGAACTGATTGCGATGGGGACGCAGCTTGATTCGCGAGGTGGAGGTGCTCAACAAACCGCTGCGCAGCTCGAATTATAGTGCAAAAAAACGTTCCGGGAAAGAATTACGCAGCCCGTCTCCCGCGCCCTGTTTGGGCGGCGGTTTAAGCGCATCGTCGCGTTCGCCTCGGGGCGGAGGCAGGTGAACACGTTCCGCCGCACGTTGAACCGGACGGCGTGCGGCAGGCGAACAACGCCGCTCGCTGATCGTCGCGCTGATCCTCTGCCGAGGGCTTCAGGTGGTTCAAGCGCTGAGTCTGCAGTCCAACGAGTGCGTTGCCTTCTCTTCAGGGGAACCGGAGTTGTTGCGCTCTTTCAAGCGCCTTCATCGCAGATCATTACGTCGAGTGGGGAGTCGCCAACGCTTCAATGGCTGCGCGCTTTCGAATCCGCCGCTCGCGAATCGTTCTGGCAATACGCGGTGGCTGCGAGGATCTGCGCTTTCTGCTGTGATTATCAAGCTAACTCGATTCAGAGCGCGGCGAAAATTCGTCGTAGGTGGCAGCGCGTCGGACGGCGGCGACGATCTTGGTGTAACCTGTGCAGCGACAGAGGTTGTTTGACAGCGCTTGGCGGATCTCTTCATCCGTCGGGTGCGGGTTGCGTTGCAAGAGCGCGTAGCTGCTCATGATCATGCCCGGCGTACAGAAGCCGCACTGCATGCCGCCTTCGTGCCAGAAGGCTTGTTGTACGCGGTCGAGCCGTCCTTGGCGCGCCAGCCCTTCGATGGTCGTTACATCGCGCCCATCACACTGCGCGGCGAGCATGATGCACGCGAGCACCGGCGCCCCATCGACGAGCACGGTGCAAGCGCCGCAATCGCCGTCGTCGCAGCCCTGTTTCGTCCCCGTCAAACCGAGTTCTTCGCGCAGCACGTTGAGCAGCGTGCGATTGGGGGCGGTGACCACGGCGCGTTCTTCACCGTTGACGCGAAACGTGATGACTTGGCGGGCCATGAGCGGACCTCCTTGGCGGTGCTTGCGGCCGTCAGCTCTCCACTGTCGAGCGGACGCGCTGGCGCGCCGGATGGAGCACCACGTTATCGATCAAGCGCGTGCTTCCGACGTAGGCCGCAAGCGAAAGCAGCGCTGTGTGATCGTCCAGTTTGTCGAGCTTTTCGAGCGTGTCGGCGTCGTTGAAGGCGATCGTGCCGCCGTCGATGGCGACGGCGCTGCTAACGGCGCCGCCGTCGACGAGCAGCCCGCCGCCGTGATAGGCAGCGCGATTGCCGCTGATCGTCGTGTTGGTCAGGGTTGCCTGGCCAGCCAGCCATATCCCACCACCGCCAGCGGCGGGCCAGAGCTGCTCCC
>CAKZOF010000346.1 GCA_937135995.1 uncultured Pyrinomonas sp. | reverse complement strand
GCGCACGCTCTTCATCCTCTTCAATCATCTACTCTGGCGTGCAGCGCACGCGCTTGTTGAGTTCCCGAGAGAGCAAGCGTACCTGCTCTTCAAGTACGCCGTCGTCGTGCAGAGTCCGCTCGCAGTGGTCGCTTGTTGGACTTTGGCCAAGGAATTGACCCGTTCCGCGCACGCGGCGACGCTCGCCGCGCTGCTCGTCGGCCTCTCGCCGTTTTTCATCATCTACAGCGGGCAGGCGATGACCGAGATCCCGGCGATCCTTCTGCTGGCAGTGGCGTTGGTGGTCCACCTGCGCGGGTTGCGACTGCGGAGACGGCTTCTCGTACTTGCGGGGGCGGCGCTGCTCGGGTTGGGCGCGAACGTGCGCGAAGCTTCGTTGCTCTATGCGCCGTGGCTTGTGCTCATGCCGCTGGCATACGGCTGGCGTTGGCGCGGCGCAGAAGGAAAGACCACAGTGCTGGCCGCGCTCGTCTTTCTGCTCTGCGCCTTCGGTCCGTTCGCCCTGCTCTTCGCGCTCGATCTCGGCGACTATCGTGCTTGGTGGTGGGCGTGGTTTCGGTCGGCGCAGGCCGAATCGGCTCGGCACCCGGTCTCTGTCGGTAACTTGCGCGCGCTCTTGGCCTACTTCTTCATCGCTGCGCCGGTGGTGTTGGTGGTTCTGCCCTTTGCTCTTGCGCGCGCATGGCGACGCGGTTGCTCGCCTTTGCTTGTTGCCGCGTTGGTCGGCTTGGCCGCCAACCTTGCGCTGATCGCACACTACAGCTTGGTCCTCAATGGACGTTACTTGTTGACGGGGTTGCCGGCGCTGGCACCGCTGGTTGGCGACCACCTCTGGCGGCGCTGGCGAGACCGAGTGCAGGATGAACGGCGCGCTTTTATGCGTGCAGCGGTGGTTGTTTCGCTCGCCACGGCGGCGGTCGGCGCGGCGGTTTATGCCTACACGTGGCCGACGCTAGCCGCGCACGCGCTCACCGGCGAGTACAAAAAGAGGCTCGCGTTGCTTCCGTCGGATGCTGTGGTGATGGCCGGCGGGCAGACCGTCAGCGTCAACTTCTGGCGTGGCCTCGGATTAGGGCGGTGGGAGACGATCGGCACGGGCGGCGGCTGGCCCGGCCCGCACCTTGCAGACGTCGTCGCGCAACGCTTGAGCGAAGGCAAGCGCGTCTTCGTCGATATTGATCCGCGCTTATGGGCGACGCGTGGTTGGCAAGAAGAAGAGACGCGCGCGCTGGTCGGTCTGCAAGAGCGGTTCCGCTTCCGGCACGTGTCGGAGACGATCTTCGAAATCCGTCCGCCGGACGACGCGAGCGCGCGCGACGATCCGGAGTTGTGGCGTCTGTTACCTGAGAACCGAAGCGAACCACGGCACGCACGCTTCGAGCGCGTGCGGCGACTCTTCGGTTTGTAGGGCCGTCGAAGTCATCCGGTGGCGCGCAGTGCTGGAGATGGTTCGAGCGCACAAGACCGGTCTTCGGTCTGCAAGCGCGCGCTCCGGGGGCGCGCACCCGGAGCTTCGGTTTGTGATGGTGATGAGCGTTTTGATCGGCGCTTCGATCTGACTTCCGCGTGGTTCTTGCCACGGTCCGGCTCGCGCGCCGGTCGGCGCTTTCGGCCCATGATGCTTTACGAACTCTTTCTCGCGTGGCGTTACTTACGAGCACCGCACGGCCGAATGGCGGCGCGGTGGGTGACGCGTATCGCCGTGCTCGGTATCGGCACGGGCGTCGGCGCGCTCATCTTCGCGCTCGCGCTGGCGAACGGCTTTCGCGATGCGGTGCGCGACAGTATCTTACGGAGCGCCGATCACATCACGTTGATGCGAACGGATGGCGGTTCCATCGGCGATTGGCGCGCTTTGGTCGCCCGTTTGCGAGCGGTGAAAGGCGTGCGCCGCGCCCATGCCACCGCCTACACGGGCGCGCTCTTGGAAGGGTCGGAGGCGATCTCGCCCGCCGTGTTGCGCGCGCTCGATGCGGAGACCGAAACCGAGCGTCCGGCGCTGGTCGCTGGTTCTTTCGCCGCGTTTTACCAAGAGCACGAGCCGACGCCGCTTGTCGTCGGCGAGAAGTTGGCCGAAAGGATCGGCGCGCAGGTGGGCGATGTGGTGGCTTTGGTTGTCGCGCGCGGCGAAACGCTGGACGGGATCGAACCGCGGATGGTGATGGCGCGCGTGGTCGGCATCTTTCGCTCGGGCTTGTTCGAGTACGATGCTTCTTGGGTCTACGTGCCGCTCGGAGCCGCCATCGAATGGACCGGCGCGCCGTCGGTCATCGGTCTTGAAGTGGATGACCCGTTCAACGTCGCCGCAGTGGAAGGCGAAGTCCGCCGCGTGCTCGGCCAAGAGTTCTCCACAGTCAACTGGCAGGAAGCGAATCGTCCGTTCTTCGCTGCGCTCGCCTTCGAACGGCGGTTGGTTGCGCTGCTCATCGCTTTGTTGATCGGCGTCGCCGCGACCAACGTCTTCGCCGCGCTCTCGTTGACGGTCGCCGAGCGCCGCGCCGACATCGCCATGTTGCGCGTCATGGGGGCGAGTGCGGCGAGCATCCATGCGATCTTCATCGCGCAAGGACTGCTCATCGGCTGTTTCGGCGTCGCGCTCGGCGCGGTCAGTGGTTTGGGCGCATGCGCGCTCGGCAATCGCTTCGGTTTGATCCGCCTTCCCGCCGACGTTTACTCGATCAACGCGGTACCGCTCCATCCGCGTGTGTCGGACGTGTTGATGACGGCGGCGGTAGCCTTGATCATTTGCCTAGCGGCCTCGGTCGGTCCGGCACGGGGCGCGCAGAGGCACCGTCCGGCGGTGGCCCTTCGGAACGAATGAGCGACGGTGACGCGCGAAAAGAACGATTTGCGACGGGACAAAGCATGGGCGAGATCGTGTCTTCCGTTGAGACGAAAAAGGTCGCCGCACGACCAGAAGCGACGGAGCGCGACGGCGCAGCGCTTGTGGTGCGTGACCTGTGCAAAAGCTTTCACCATCCGACAAACGTTTCGATCGACGTATTGCGGCGCGCGAGCTTTGCCGTCGGAGCGGGCGAAATCGTTGCCATCACGGGCGCTTCCGGCGCTGGAAAGACGACCCTGCTTCATTTGATCGCCGGAATCGAACGGGCCGATAGCGGCCAGATCGTCTTCGGGCGTTTCGACATCACACGCGCCGACGACGCGGCGCTCGCGCGGTGGAGAAGAGAGCACGTCGCAGTTGTCTTTCAAGCGCACCGCCTGTTGCCGGATCTCGCGACGCTGGAGAACGTCGCGCTGCCGTTGCTCATTGCGCGGCGACCGGGCCGCGAAGCACGGGAGCGGGCGCATCGGTTGCTTGCGCAGGTCGGGTTGAGCGACCGATGTGCGCATTCCGTCGCGCAGTTGTCGGCGGGCGAACAGCAACGCGCCGCCATCGCGCGCGCGCTCGTTTCGGCGCCCTCGTTGTTGCTCGCCGACGAGCCGACGGGCAACCTCGACCCGCAGACCGCGGCAAATGTCGTGGAGTTGTTGATCGCTCTTTGCCAGGAGCACCGGACGACGGCGTTGATCGTCACGCACAATGAACAAGTAGCGCAACGGTGTGATCGCACGTTGCTCATCGAAGGCGGGGTGGTGCGCTCTGCTGATGCTGAACGGTGAGGGGTGGGGGCGCCAGCGTTCCATCGCGTTCGCCGCGCGTTGTTCGGGCGCGTCGGCAGGGCGAGGGCAGAAGCGCTTTGCCTCTTTCAGCCGGTGCGGTGTTGGGTTATAATCTTCGAGCAAAAAGGGACGCGATGAGGCGAACCGCGATCATAGATGAAGCGAAACGTTTTGATTCTAGGCGGTAGGTTTCATGTTTGAACGCTACACGGAAAAGGCGCGACGGGTCATCTTCTTTGCACGTTACGAAGCAGCGCAATTCGGTGCTCCAGCCATCGAACCAGAACACTTGTTGCTCGGCCTGCTGCGCGAAGACAAGGGGTTGACGCAGCGTTTTCTCGCGCGTTCGCAGATGTCGGTCGAAGCGATCCGGCGCGACATCGAAGCGCGAACGATGATACGCGAGAAGATCTCGACCAGCGTCGAACTGCCGCTGGCGCCCGACACCAAGCGCGTGCTGATCTACGCACACGAAGAGTCAGAGCGGCTCGGCCACAAGCACATCGGAACCGAGCACCTGCTGTTGGGTTTGTTGCGCGACGAGCGTTCGCTCGCCGCCGAAATCCTTCACGAACGCGGGTTGCGCGTCAGCGCCGTGCGCGAAGAGATCGCGCGGTCGCACGGTTCGGACCCGCGCGCCACGCAGAAGAAGGAGACGCCGCATCTGGCCGAGTTTTCACGCGATCTGACCGAAGACGCGATGAACGATCGGCTTGATCCATTGGTCGGACGCGAAGCCGAAATCGAGCGCGTCGTGCAGATCCTCTGCCGCCGGACCAAGAACAACCCGGTCTTGATCGGTGAGCCGGGTGTCGGCAAGACGGCCATCGTCGAAGGGTTGGCGCAGCGGATCGTGCGTGGCGAAGTCCCGCCTTTTCTCGAAAACAAGCGCATCTTGTCGCTCGATCTTTCGCTCATCGTCGCCGGCACCAAGTACCGCGGCCAGTTCGAGGAAAGGCTCAAACAGATCATGCGGGAATTGATCGAAAACCCGCAGTACATCGTCTTCATCGACGAGTTGCACACGCTTGTCGGGGCCGGCAGCGCCGAAGGCTCGCTCGATGCCGCCAACATCCTGAAGCCAGCGCTGTCGCGTGGCGAAATCCAGTGCATCGGCGCAACCACGCCAGCCGAGTTCCGCAAATCAATCGAGCGCGACCGCTCGCTCGAACGGCGCTTTCAAGCTGTCAAGGTGCCGCCTCCGACCGAGGAAGAGGCCATCCGCATCCTCGAGGGACTGCGCGAACGGTACGAAGCTTTTCATGAAGTGCGCTACACGCGCGAGGCGTTGGAAGCGGCTGTCTATCAATCGAACCGTTACATTCCGGACCGTTTTCTGCCAGACAAGGCCATCGATGTCATCGACGAAGCTGGAGCGCGCGTCAAGCTCCGCGCGCGTCGCGAAAGGTCCGGCTCGCTCTACGATGGGCCAAGCTTTTTCGCCGATTTAGGTTCTCGCTTCGCCGCCGAAGACGACGCGCTGCTTCCGGTCGAAGTGACCAAAGACGACGTCGAAGAGGTGATCGCGCGTTGGACGGGCATCCCCATCACGTCGCTCAAGGAAGAAGAGTCGCAAAAGCTCCTGCGCATCGAGGAAGAACTGCACCGGCGCGTCGTCGCGCAACGGTCGGCCATCTCGGCGCTGGCGCGCGCCATTCGCCGTTCGCGCGCCGGACTGAAGAACCCGAATCGTCCGGTGGGATCGTTCCTCTTCTTGGGGCCGACGGGCGTCGGCAAGACCGAAGTGGCGCGGTCGCTGGCCGAATTCCTGTTCGGTTCCGAGCGCGCGATGATCCGCTTCGACATGTCCGAGTTCATGGAGAAGCACGCCGTCTCCAAACTCATCGGCAGCCCGCCCGGCTACGTCGGACACGAAGAGGGTGGACAACTGACCGAGCGGATCAAACGCTCGCCTTACTCGGTCGTCCTTTTCGACGAGATCGAAAAAGCCCATCCGGACCTGTTCAATATCCTGTTGCAGGTCTTCGAAGACGGCATCCTAACCGATTCGCTCGGCAACACGGTCGATTTCAAGAACACGATCATCATCATGACGTCGAACATCGGCGCGCGCTTCATCCAAAAGCGCGGTGCGCTCGGTTTTCAGGCTTCTGCCGATGCGACGCGCGAAAAGATGGAAGAGATGGTGATGTCGGCCGTGCGCCAGACCTTCAATCCAGAGTTCATCAACCGCTTGGACGAGATCATCATCTTCGATCCGCTCAACGACGAAGAGTTGCTGGAGATTGTCGGCTTGCAAGTCGCACAGTTGAACAAGACGCTCGCACGGCGCGGGCTCGAAGTGCGCCTGACGGACGAAGCCAAACGCTGGATCGTCGCCAAGACTTGCTCCGATCGGTCCTATGGCGCGCGCCCGCTACGCCGCGCGCTGCAGAAGTACGTTGAGGATCCGATCAGCGAGGCGATCATTCAAGGCTCGCTCGGCGGAACCAACATGGTTGAAGTCTACGTCGAAGGCGACAACTTAAGCTATCGTCCGGCAGAAGTCGAAGAGCCGGGCGATGCGTTGTTGATCCGTTGAGCAGAATCGCCGCTGCCTCCATCATCTAAGGGACGCCCCGTCGGGACCTTGCATGCGCTCGTTCAGAGGAGTCAGCTGAGGAGTGCGCAATTTTTGCTTTTGCAGATGAATTCCCGTTATAATGCGCCGCTTTGCCGAAAGATGCCTGGCAACGGCGGGCTTGCCCGTCGGAATCAAATGGCGAAGCTTCCCGTGTTGCGCTTCGTTTCCCGACGCCGAATGCGCGAAGAGGTCTGATGGGAATCGAAAGCTCTCCGCTCGCGGGAGCCGGAGAAGGCACGGTCAGAGGAATACTTATGCAAATCTTGCGCATGCCTTGGTTTGTTCGGCTCGTCGCGTTGATCGTCATCGGCGGCGTTTTCTGGACCCCGACGGTGGAAATGGCGCCGCAACAGCAACAGCAGCGCCTCGTCGAAGCGGTCGACGTGCAGGGTAATCGGCGCATCAGCGATGATGCCATACTCTACTACGTGCAGACGCGGCCGGGCGACCCGTACAACGAACAGCAGGTGCAGCGTGATTTTCAGGCCATCATGGCGCTCGGTTGGTTCGACAAGACGGCCTCGCGCGTTCTCGTGCAGGACGGGCCGCGCGGCGGCGTCGAAGTGATCTTCGAAGTCAAAGAGTTGCCCATCATCCGCGACCTGCAGTTCGAAGGGTTGAAAGCCGTCACCGAAGCGGATGTGCTCAAGGCTTTCCGCGAAGCGCGCGTCGGCGTCTCCAAAGAATCGATCTACGATCCGGTCAAAGTGCGCAATGCAACGCGCATCATCAAAGAGCTTCTCGCCGCGCGCGGCTATCCAAACGCCACCGTCGAGGTGAAGACCGAAGAGGTTTCGGCCACCTCCACCGCCGTCACCTTTGTCGTCAATCAAGGCGAGCGCGTGCGCGTCGTCGAGATAGATTTCGTCGGCAATCGTGTCTTCAAGGACGGCGAGCTGCGATCGCAGATGAAGTACGTCAAAGAGAGCGGTCTCATCTCGCGCTTTCGCGGCCAAGACATCCTCGACACGCGCAAACTGGATGAAGACCGGCGGCGCGTCGAACTCTACATGCGCTCCAAAGGGTATCTGCAAGCTCGCACGGGCGAGCCGCGCGTCGAGGGCATCGGGCGGCGAAAGACGGGCTTCTTCATCCCGTTGCCGTTGCTCTCCTCGACCGATGATGCGTTGCGCGTCACGATCCCCGTGGTCGAAGGCAAGATCTACCGCATCGGCGACATCAAGATCGAAGGTAACTCGATCCTCTCCGAGCAGTACATTCAGAACGTCATCGGGTTGAACAAAGGCGACATCGCCAACGGCGAACGTATCGGCAAAGCGATCTACGAAGACCTGAAGCGCGTTTACGGGACGCAGGGCTTTTTGCAGTACGAAGCCGAACTCGAACCCTCGTTCCGCGACAATCCGCAGAACCCGAACGAAGGCATCGCCGATTTCACCATCAAGATCACGGAAGGACGGCAGTTCACGCTGCGCCGTTTGGAGTTTCTGGGCAACACGTTTACGCGCGACTACGTGCTCAGGCGCGAATTCTTGCTCAACGAGGGCGACGTTTACAACCAGTCGCTTTTCGAGTATTCCATCGTGCGCCTCAATCAGCTCGGCTTCTTCGATCCGATCGACAAGGACAAGGATGCCGACCTGCGCACCAACGAGGAAGAGGGCTACGTCGATATCAACGTCAAGGTGAACGAGCGCGGCCGGCAGCAGATCTCGTTCAACGGCGGCGTGTCGGGCATCGGCGGCTCGTTCTTTGGCTTGGAGTATTCGACCAACAACCTCTTCGGGCGTGGCGAATCGCTCTCGTTCCAGTTGGCCGCCGGTAACCGGCAGCGCTCTTTCCTCTTCTCGTTCACCGAGCCGTACGTGCGCAACCGTCCGATCACAGCGGGCTTTTCGCTCTTCAACTACTCGCTCAAGTTCTTCGGCGAAGGGACGATCTTCTCGCAGAACCCAGACGCCGTGCGCGGCATTGTCGGTTCGATCTTCGACTTCATCAACACGGGCGAAGAGAATCTGTTTACGCAAAACACCACGGGCGGAAGCCTGTTCGTCAGCGCGCCGCTGTCGGAATTCTACCGCAAGCGACGCTTTACGACCTTTTCGCGCATCGGCCTCTCGTATTCGATCTCGCGCACGAGCATCAAAGAGCCGCCCGTCAATCAGCAAGATCCGCGACGGGCGATCCCGGTGCTCTACTCGCAGCCGGATATCGTGGCCAGCCGCATCACGCCAACGTTCGTTTACGACACGCGCGACTTTGCCAACAGCAACGGCGTCGATCCGACCAACGGCAAACAGATCTCCTTCTCGCTCGGTTTTTCGGGCTTGGGGGGAGACGTGCGCACCTATCAGCCGCTTGCTTCTTACACGCAATACATCCCCGTGCGCCGCAAAGGGCGCGGGCAGAAGCCGGAAGTCTTCGCGTTCCGCATTCTGGCCGGGCACATCGGGAGCTTTTCGGTGACGCCCGCCGTACGCAACGCTAATTCGCTCGCCTTTGTCGATGGCGTGCCGATCTACGAACGGTTCTTCCTCGGCGACGAATTCACCATTCGCGGTTACAACGTCCGTTCCATCAGCCCGCTGGCACCGCTCGATACTTACGTGACTTCGCGCAACGTCGTGGTGGCCTCCAATGCCGCAGGCGCTCCGCAACCCATTCCAGAGTTGCAGCGCTTCGCTAGCCTCGGCGTCTTCACCGGACCTAGCGGGAACTCCCCGTTGGTTGCGCGCAGCTTCCAGTACGTCGGGGCTGACACGCAGCTTCTGGGGAACTTCGAGTATCGAATCCCGCTCTTCGGCCCCGTCAGTTTGGCGGCGTTTGCCGACATCGGTTCGGCCTTTAACTTGCGCAAAGGGCGCGACCAGTTCATCACAAGCAACTTTTTAGCCGACACGCCTTT
>CAKZOF010000345.1 GCA_937135995.1 uncultured Pyrinomonas sp. | reverse complement strand
GTGGTCGCCGGGACGCACGGCAAAACGACGACCACCAGTCTTGCTGCGTGGGTGATGGAATGCGGCGGACTCGATCCGAGTTTTTTGATCGGCGGCATCGCGCAGAACTTCGGCGCGAGCTTCCGCGTCACCGACAGTCGCTACTTCGTCATCGAAGGCGACGAATACGACACGGCCTTTTTCGACAAGAAGCCGAAGTTCATGCACTATCTGCCCGAAATGGCCATCGTCGGCAACATCGAATATGACCATGCCGACATCTACCCGAATCTCGACGCGATCAAGCTCGAGTTTCGTCGTTTGATGAACCTCGTTCCCGGCAACGGGCGCTTGATCGCCGGTTGGGACAGCCCACACGTGCGCGATGTGGTCCATAGCTTCGGCGACAAACTCTTCACGCAGCTCGAGACTTTCGGCACCGGCGCTGATGCGCGCTGGCAAGCGCGCGACATTCGGACGAGTGAAGCGGGGACGACGTTTCGCGTCTTTCGCGACGGGCGCGAGTGGGCTGAATTCACGACGCCGCTCGTCGGCACGTTCAACGTGCGCAACTGCTTAGCGGTCATCGTCGCCGCGCAAGCATGGGGACTGACCACGGAAGCGATCGCCAAAGGGCTCAGGACTTTCCGCAGCGTCGCGCGCCGCATGCAAGTGCGCGGCACCGAGCGCGGCGTCACCGTGATCGATGATTTTGCGCATCATCCGACCGCTGTGCGCGAAACCTTGGCTGCCTTGCGCGCCAAATTCGGCCCACGAAGGCTGTTCGCGGTCTTTGAACCGCGTTCATGGTCATCGCGGCTGGCGGTCTTTCAACGAGAGTACGAGCAGGCTTTCGCCGAAGCCGATTACGTCGTCATCGCGAGCGTCTTCGACGCAAACAAGGTTGCGCAATTCGGTCAACCGCTCGACACCGAAGCCTTGGTCCGCCGACTCCGCGAGCACGGCACGCCCGCCTTCTGCATTCAAGGCGTGGACGAGATCATCCGTCACTTATTGACGGAACTGAAAGAGGGTGATGTCGTCGCCATCATGTCGAACGGCGGTTTCGGCGGCATCCATGAACGGCTCTTGGCCGCCTTGCGCGGTGGCACCGAATAGATGCCCAGCCGTGCTGTCTTGTTGCGACGCGAGGACCTTCAACCTCGCGCGGCAGCGCCTCGCATCGCGTCCTCGGAACCGCCCAGTCGCCGAGAAGCTCAAATGTTCACGAGACGTGCGCGCCCTGTTTCGCAAGCGCCGCCGGTTTGATCTTGCGCCACAGCTTTTTGCCCAAAGCCGCTCCGGGCGCGATGCTTTCGGAAAGCACGCGCGTCACCTTATCGGGCAAGACCACGGGCGCCGCCTTCGCCAACGCACGCACCAGCGGCACGACGTCGCCGCCGCCGTGCCAATGTTCACGAATCACGCGCTCGTCCGTTTTGTTCAACAGACGCAACACCGTCAAAGCGATCAAGTAGGCGTCGTCCACCTGTCCGAGGAAAGGAATGAAGTCGGGCAGAAAGTCGAGCGGCGTGATCGCGTATAGAAAAGCGGCAGCCAGCAACGCCCGTTCCGTCTTCGGCACGCGCCGGTCCGCCATCAACTCGCCTGAGAGTCGCACCAGATTCGGGAAGAACAGAAGCAACTCTTTGAGCCGTCGTTTCGCTTCTCCCTTTCGCATCGCCTGCCACCTCGCTGAAGGATCCAACGCGAATTGTATCCGATGCGGCCTCTTTTTTCACAGCGTTTTGTGCCTGACAGGTCTTGCTGGACCGCCGCGCTTCAAAGACCACGCTGGATGAAGTGAGAGCCGCTCGATTGCCCCTTTGCTCTTCGCGCCATCCTACTTCAACCACTCATCCGAGATGCGCGACTCGACCACTACTGGGACAACCTTGACGTACTCTTCGCCCGCAGCTTGCATCGCACGCTCTACCTTGGCGGCCACTTCTTCGGCTTGGTCGGCATCCGCTTCGACCACAACTTCGTCGTGCACGATGTTGACGATCTCAGCCGACGTCCCGCGCAACTCCTCATGGAGCAAGTGAAGCGCGCGTTTGAGGATATCAGCGCTCGTCCCTTGAATCGGCGTGTTCTTGCCGTTGCGCTCGACGAGCGACGTAGCCTTTTTATCTTCCGGATCGAACGCGAAGCGCGCTTTTCGTCCGGACATAGTCCGTGTTTCGCGCTCGCGCACGGCGCGCCGCCCGGCCTCTTTGAGCCACGCCTCGAGCGCCGGATAGGTCGCAAAATAACGTCGCATCACTTCTTCCGCTTCCTTTTCCGATAGTCCGGTCATCAGAGCGAAGCGCGACGTACCGATGCCATAGACGACGCCGAAGTTCAGTCGCTTGGCGAACGAGCGTTGTTCAGACGTCACCTCATCAGGTGCGAGACGAAAGACCTGCGCCGCCGTGGTCCGGTGGAAATCTGTTCCCGAGAGAAAAGCTTCGATGAAGTTCTGATCCTTGGAGTATTCGGCGAGAAT
The DNA here is from genome assembly GCA_937135995.1 of uncultured Pyrinomonas sp. Classification (GTDB taxonomy): domain Bacteria; phylum Acidobacteriota; class Blastocatellia; order Pyrinomonadales; family Pyrinomonadaceae; genus Pyrinomonas. The sequence continues at coordinate 4,240 of CAKZOF010000345.1, read as the reverse complement.
GCGTAGTTCGATCTGCGAGAAATCGCACGTGATGAGCTTTCTCCCTTGGGGGGCGCGGAAGCAGCGTCGGTACTCCAGCGCGTGCGGGATCTGCTGAATGTTGGGATCGACGCAAGCATACCGCCCGGTGGGCGCACCGATTTGATGGAAGTTCGCGTGAATGCGCCCGGTCGCGGGGTTGATGGCGTCGAGGAAGTTCTGCCCGAAGCTGGTCATCGCTTTCTGCACCGTGCGGTATTCGAGCAGTTTGGCGACCACCGGATACTTCGCTGCCAACGGCTGCAACCGCCAGTTGCGCGTCGAATCCGGCACAGGCACCCCCAACCGGCGCAGCGCTTCGGTCAACTGCGCGTGCGAATCCAGATTGATCTCCGTTCGCGCGCCGGCAAAGAGCATCCCTTGGGCCGCACCTTCGGCGAGCATCTCCTGCAATTCGGCGGCGATCGCGGCTCGTTGGCGTTCCACGGCAGCCATCTGTTCGCACCAGCGCTCGCGATCAAGGTAGAACCCCGCCAACTCTAGCGCCGCCGTCGCTGGCACGCACTCGAATTCGAGCCGCGCGCACTGGACCAACCCTTCGACCTTCAACCTTTCGACCATCACCTCGCGCAAGCGGACGAGCAACGCCACGTCGCGCGCCGCGTAGCTCAACTGCGCTTCGCTCAGTTCGCCGCTCCAGTCGCTTCCCCGCTCTGTTTTGTCCACGCTCTCGCCGAGGTAGCGCGTCATCACGGCATCGAGATTGTGCCTTTCGTCCAGCCCGGCGGAGAGCAACTGACTGGCGAGCAGGGTATCGAAGACCATGCCGATGTCGACGCCGAGATGGTGGCGCGTCCATTTGAGGTCGAACTTCGCGTTGTGCGCGATCTTGACCGGGCGGTCAGCCGCAAGCAAACGCCGCAACGGATCGAGGCCGGCGTGCTCGCGTGGCCTGTCCGTGAACTTGGCGAGATCGATGACGTAGGTCTCCTCGGGCGTGGCGAGTTGTACCAGACGCAAGCGACCGCGGTACGGATCGAGGTCGGTCGTTTCGGTGTCGAAACCGATCGCCCCGTGCGTTTGCAACCGCTCGACCGCGCATCGCAACTCTTCTTCGTTCGTGATGAGTCTGTATTCACCCGTCATCGCCACCTCGTGCCCCGCTCACGGGAACCACGGTCGATATCCGTTTGGATCCAGCGCGCTCGACCGGAGAAGAGATCTTCGCCCGCTACGGAGCTGAATCGCGGGCGGAGACTGCTACCCCATTATTTTGCGCCGATCAAATAGACCACCGGCTCGTCGCCGACGACGCGCGCCGCATGGATTGTTCCAGCGGGAAGATAGTCACGATCGCCAGCGCGCAAAACGTACTCCTCGCCATTGACTTCGAGCGCGATGGCGCCGCTGATGACCCAGTGTGATTGATCTTCCGGATGCGCGTGCGGAGCGTAGACCCTCCCGGGCGGATCGCTCCACTCGAAGACGCTGTAGCCTTCCGCCTCCATCTTGCGCCGCAACTGGCGCGCGTCCGGTTTCCCAGTCCCGCCCCATCGTTCTACTCGCATAGGGGATTCACGAAGCCCTCGTCGCGTGATCATCGGAGAATCAATCATACTCGCTCGGCGGCGAACGAGCCAAACTCCTGCGCGACCGGATTCACTTTCGGAATTACCGCTTCGCGTTGTAAAATGGCGACGAACAATCTGGGGCGATGGGGTTCGCCTTTTAACCATCTCGGCAACTCCGAGATTGATGACTCCTTTTCAACTGCGTTTGAAGAGGAGTCTTTGCGTTTACAGGGGGAAAATCGAAGTGGAGCGGAGTTCGATGGATGATTTGATGAAGTATGTGGTAGTGGCCGCTGGTGGAGCGCTGGGAGCCGTGTTCCGCTACTACCTGAGCGGTTCGGCGCTGTCTCGCGTCGCCGCCCCGTTCCCGACGGCGACATTTGTCATCAACACGAGCGGTTCGTTCATCATCGGCTTCTTCCTGACGCTCGCAACCGAGCGTTTAGCGATCAACCCGCATCTGAGGTTGCTGATCGCCGTCGGATTCGTCGGCGCTTACACGACCTTTTCGACCTTCGAATACGAGACGGCACAACTCATCGAAGCGAAGGATTTCGTTCGCGCCGTGCTCTACGTTGCGCTGAGTTTCGTCGTCGGCTTAATGGCTGTCTGGGGCGGCGTCTTCGCGGCGCGCTGGATGGCGCAGGCACCCAAGCTGAACGAACTCATCAAAATGGAAAGAGCGATGCCTTCTGAAGAGAAGGCGCCGGAAACGAGCCGAGCATCACTCGACGACTAGGACCACGGCTGAGAACGCCTGAGAACCGCCGGGTGATCACAACGAGAGGCGTGAGACGATGGATCTGCACGAGGAGATCAGCGGACGGATCGAAAGAAACGCCGTTGAAGCAAAGAGTCAGCGGCGCAGCGCGCTGAAGATGACCGTGTTCATCGGGGGCGATGAGCGGCGCGGGCGTCGTTCGCTTTGCGATCTGGTGCTCGACGCGTTGCGCGAAATGAAGATCATGGGCGCGACTGTGGAGAAAGGCGCGATGGGATACGGGGTTGATCGCATCATCCATTCCACTTTGAATGAAGTAACGATGGAGAATCTGCCGATCATCATCGAAGCGATCGATGAGAGCGCGAAGCTGCGGGCGGCGGCTGAACGCATCGCTCGTCTCTTGGGTCCACATGGACTCGTGCAACTTCAACCGACGACCGTGATCCTGAAAAGAGGGGGAGAAAACACCGATGCTTGAAAGAGGGCCAGCTAAAAAGCTCATCGTTTACGTCAACGCTGCGCAGCACTACCAGGGCGAGCCAACCTATGAAGCGATCGTCAAATTCCTTCATCGTCATGGGTGCGCCGGAGCAACCGTGACGCGCGCCGTCGCCGGGTACGGCGCGAACGGGAAGCTGCATGAGGCACACCTTTTCAGCCTCACCGATGATGTGCCAATGAGGATCGAAGCCGTCGATTCGGCCCAGAAGATCGAAGCCTTGCTCCCTTGGATCTACGAGATGGTCGAGCATGGATTGATCGAAGTTCAAGATACCGAGGTCGTCAAACACGCCGCAGGGTTAGCCAAGGAGAAGCGCGAAGTGAAACACGAAAAGCTAGAAGGAGCCGCGAAGATGGTGCGCATCTACATCGGCGAGGACGATCGCTGGGAAGGTGAACCGCTCTATGAAGCAATCGTCAAAAAGCTGCGCATGATGGACATCGCTGGCGCGACCGTTTACCGCGGACTGATGGGCTATGGCGGATCACAGCGCGTTCATCGTTCGGGATGGCTCGGGTTGTCACACGACCTGCCGATCATGATCACGGTGGTCGATACGGCAGAAAAGATACGAGCCATCCTCCCTGTGCTGGACGAGATGGTCGCAGAAGGATTGGTCGTGCTCTCCGACGTTGAGATCATCAAGTACACGCACGTGGCCGAAAAGCAGTCGAACGATTGAAGATCGAGAAGACACGGGAAGCACGCTCGAGCGCGTTGTGTGTGTGTGGCCGCCGTTCATGCTCTTGCTCGACTTTCGCCGCCTGGCGAACGCACGAGAATGGCCAAGAGCGCGGCCGCGAAAAATCCGACGCCAGCGCTGACGAGAAACGCCGTGCGCGCGCCGAATAGACTCCACATCGCGCCCATCAGCAAGGAGGCCGGAAAGACCATGACCCCGATCGCAAAGTTGTACAGACCGTAAGCCGTGCCGCGCTGCTCGGCGCGCACCAGATCAGCGACCAGCGCTTTTTCCACCCCTTCGGTCAGACCGAAGTAGAAGCCGTAGATGAGAAAGAGCGCCCACGCCGCCCACGCCCGTTCGACCAGCGCGAAACCAACATACACCGCTCCGTAAAGCGCCCAGCCGATCACGATCATCGGCTTGCGTCCGACGCGGTCCGACAGATTCCCGCCGACGAGCGAACTCGTCACTTTGCTCACGTGCAACGCAGCCCACAACACGGGCAAGGCAGCGACGGCGACGCCCGCTTCCTGCGCACGCAAGAGCAAGAAAGCATCGGATGAGTTCGAGAGCGTGAAAAGAGCGAGGATAAACAGCAAACGGCGAAAGTTCGCGTCGAAGCCGCGCAAAGAGAGTTGCGGACGAACCGCCGTCGCGCCCACGTTTGCGCCCGCCGTTTCGCGCACGACGAAAGCAGCGACGCAGACGGCAGCCAGCGCTGGGACGGATGCCATCAGGAAGACCCGCGCGTAGTCGGCGGCTGTCGGATGCATCGGATC
>CAKZOF010000344.1 GCA_937135995.1 uncultured Pyrinomonas sp. | reverse complement strand
CGGCGCGCCGAGCGGCACGGACACCAACAAGACCGAGAAGAAAGAGCCGCCGCAACTGAAGCGACGCGTCCCGCCTGCGGATCCGAACGCGTCGCCACAACCCAACACGCCTTGAGGTCCAGACCGTACGAAGCCGGAGCGCTCCGACTTCGTACGGTCTTCAGCACAAGGACGCCCTTCTCTTCCTTCAAGTAACAGGAGTACAGGGTGGCTCTCGCAAGGGGCGCAAGCGCCCGGTTCTTCGGAGTAAATCGGTTGCGATTCAGCGCCGCCGATCTTCACGACGTTTTGACACCGGCGCTGGTGCTCTGTTAGCTTCACGGGCGAAAATAAAAAAGATGCTTTACCGCTGGTTGCTCCGCCCCCTGCTGTTTCGGTTGGATTCCGAAACCGCGCACGAGCTAGCGCTTGCCGCCTTGTCGCGCTTGCCCGCGGCGTTGATTCAAAAGCTTTTTCATCGTGAAGAGGTGACGTGGGGCCGGCTCCAACGGTTCGGGTTGGAGTTCAAGAATCCGGTAGGTCTCGCCGCCGGTTTCGACAAAGACGGCGTGGCGGCCCAACAGTGGGGCGCGCTCGGCTTCGGTTTCGTCGAACTCGGCACGGTTACGCACCACCCCCAACCGGGCAACCCGCGCCCGCGTCTCTTCCGTTTGCCCGAAGAGCGCGCGCTCATCAATCGCGCAGGGTTCAACAACCGGGGAGCGCACGCCCTTGCCGCACGCCTTGCGCTAGCGCGTCCGTCGTGCGTCGTCGGCGTGAACATCGGCAAAAGCCGCAGCGTGCCGCTTGAAGCCGCACTCGACGACTACCTTGCGAGTTTCGCTGCAGTCTTCCCGCATGCCGATTACGTCGCCGTCAACGTCAGTTCGCCGAACACGCCCGGCTTGCGCGCCTTGCAACAGGCAGACCGATTGAGCGAATTGCTCGGCGCACTGCAAAGTCGAAATCGCGAGTTGGCCGAAGCGCGCGGAGTCGGGCCGAAGCCGTTGCTCGTCAAGATCGCGCCGGACCTCGATGATGAAGAGTTGGCGATGGTCGCCGAAGTGGTCCAGCGGCACGCGATCTCCGGCATCATCGCTACAAACACGACGACGCGCCGGGACGTCGTCAAGCACGTGCCGCCGAAAAGAATCGAAAGCATTGGCGCGGGCGGCCTGAGCGGCGCACCGCTCAAAGCGCTTTCCACGTGCGTCATCGCCAAGCTCCATCAAGCGACGCGCGGGGCAACGCCGATCATCGGCGTCGGCGGCGTCTTCACCGCCAACGATGCTTGGGAGAAGATCTGTGCCGGAGCGTCGCTCGTGCAACTTTATACCGGCTTGGTTTACGAAGGGATCGGCGTTGTGCGCCGAATCAACGCAGGACTAGGCGAGCTCATCGCACGGCACGGATTCGATTCGCTCGACCAAGCCGTGGGCTGTCGCGCCGCCGAGATTTGCAAAAGTAGCCTGCTCCCGAAAAGCGCGTCGGCATAGCGACGCGCAAGGCGCCGCTTGCTGCAGCCAGTTTCGATTCGGTCGTTTGGCTGTCGATCGTTCATCGCTCGGGGAATCACTCGGGCGATGATGAGAGTCTGTGGGCCGCGCTTCGGGAAGCGCTGGTGCATCGCTCGCCTTCCACGGGCTTATTCTGGCCACGCGAAGCCCTCAAGGCGAGCTGGGAAAGTTCAGTTCAGCCGCGCGGATCTCGTATCTCCAGAGTTCGCGCCCCTTCTGGTCCAGCGTGCGCAACGTCAATCTACGATCCTTAACCGGTCCGGAGACTTCGATCATGCCGAAGTTTCGCGTTCCGCCGGTTACCCACGTTCCGGGCACGCGGGCCGGGTTGTTCGCTTCGCGTTCAATGCGGCTTCCGCCTGAGGTGAGCGGACTCGAGGTGAATTCGTAAAGCGGGTAGATCCCTGGTTCGGTGCGTTTGAGCAGTTCCGTGTGGTGCCGGTCGCCGGAAAGAAACAGCACTCCGGAGATGCGTGCCGTGCGAATGAAGTCGATGAGTCGCTTCTGTTCTTCCGGATAGTTCCCGAAAGCTTCGAAGAATGTGAGCGGGTTGAGCATCTGGTTGCCCGCGACGATGATCTTGAAGGTTGCATTGCTCGAACGAAGCGCTTCCATCAGCCAACGCATCTGCTCGGGGCCGAACATCATCTTTTCCGGTCCGGGCGGCATCCTGTTGGGTGACCGGTGGAAACGATCGTCGAGCAAGAAGAACTCGACATCGCCCCACTCGAAGCTCGTGAACACGCCCGGCGTTTCCATCGTGCCGTAAGATGGATTGGCCCAGTAGTCTTTGAAGACGCGCAAGCTCCACTCGCGCCCGCGGAAACTGCGATCAGAGTCGTTCGGCCCGTAATCGTGATCGTCCCAGATGGCGTAGTGGTGGACTGAAGCGAGCAGCGGTTGCAACTCGGGCAGCGCGCGCGTGTGCATGTAGCGGCGACGCATCGCTGCTTCGGTCAACCAGTCGGCCTCGCGGTAGTAAACGTTGTCGCCGAGCCAGATCATGAAGTCGGGCCTCTGCGCAGCGATGGCTTGAAAGATCTCGTAGCCAGCACCATAAGGCGGTCCGGGACGGTCGAACGGCGGATCGTTGATGTAAGCGCAGGAGCCAAAAGCGAACTTGAACGTTGGCGGGTCAGTGCGCCAGCGCCACATCGGTTGCGTTTGAAACGACGTCTCGTACGGCAATCGCAAGCGTTCGCCGTCAAGATAGAGTTCGTAATCGTAGCGCGTGCCGAAAGCGAGCGCTGAGAGGCGAAAGCGCGCGATGAAATCTTCCGCTTCGGTGGTTTTGACCGCTTCGCTCAACCGCGCCGTTTCGGGTTCGCCGCGCTTCCAGAAACGCACCTGCGCCGTGCATGGATGTTTGGTTTGAAGCCAAATGACTACCTCGGTCATCTCGCTGTAACCGAGCATCGGCCCTGCACGAAGACAGTCGTTCGCGCGTGCGTGGACGGCGAAGAGGAGCGGGGTTAAACAAACGAAAAGCGCTTTTGCGACGAGTCCGTGGTTCATCGTGATTTGGCAGAAGAGCGAGACTCGATCATAAAATACACTCGCTGCTGCTTCGGAGAAAAGGGCGTACGGCCTCGCGGCGAGGAATTAACAGATTGTTCACGTGCCGGTAAGTCCGGTTTAACTTCGGAGACATAACCTCCACGGGCAACGGCTTGATGGACGTCCGAACTGTGGATCGCAGTTTCAATCTTACACAGGAGAAGAATTTATGACATTCCGTTTGTTGCGGATCGGGCTCATCTGCACGCTATTGGGGGCTTTGTTCGCCCAGGCACCGTGTGCGCACGCCCAAGCGCAAGCGAGCACAGGACAGATCACCGGGCAAGTGCTCGACGCGCAAGGTGGTGCCATCGCCAATGCAAGCGTCAAAGCGGTCAACAAACAGACCGGACTTGAACGTTCCGTCGTCACCAACGAAAGCGGACTCTACACGATCCCAGGACTGCCGCCCGGCAGTTACACTGTGACGGCCGAAGCGTCGGGATTCGCTGCGGAGACGGTCGAGGACGTCGCCGTCAACGTTGGGCGCGCTTCGGACGTTAATTTCAGGCTCGGCGCTGGCAGCGTGCGCGAGACCGTCACCGTGACGGCGCAGTCTTTGCAGGTGACGCGCAACGAAGCAGATGCTTTCGTCAGCCAGACGCAGATCGAAAATTTGCCTATCAACGGGCGGCGTTTTCAGGATTTCGTCACGCTCACGCCGACGGCGCAAGTCGATCCCGATCGCGGTCAGATTTCGTTGAGCGGACAGCGCGGCGTCAACGGCTATGTACAGATCGATGGTTCTGATTACACGCAACCCTTCTTCGGCGGCATACGCGGCGGCGAGCGTTCCAACTCGGCATTTACGATTCCGCAGGAATCGATTCGCGAGTTTCAAGTCGTGCCCGCCGGTTATGCCGCCGAGTTCGGACGTTCCACCGGCGGCATCGTCAATGCCGTGACCAAGAGCGGGACGAACGAGCTTCGCGGTTCCGCCTTCTATCTGTTGCGGCACCGCGAGGCAGCTTCGACCAACGACTTCTTCCGCGCGGTTGAAGCGAGCCCGCAATTGCTTGGGCGCAAGATCACCCCGGTCCCAACACAACAGCAGTTCGGCGGTTCCATCGGCGGGCCGCTGCGTCGGGATCGCGCCTTCTTCTTCTTCGCTTACGAACAGCAATTGATCGACAACCCGCGCGAAGTCTTCTTCCCAGCGCTCGGTTTGGTTACACCGACCAACGAGACGCGTGAGGCTTACAACCTCTTCAATTCATTGCAGACAAGCTTCATTCAGACCAACGATGCCATTGCCGGTCTCGGGCGGTTAGATTTTCAACTCAACGAGCAGAACCGTCTCTCCATTCGCTATAACTACAGCCAGAACAAAGCGCTGAATGCCGCGGCTACTGGCGAAGCTTTGACTCCGTTGACCACCTTCGCCCTGTCGAGCAACGGCACGGAGCGAGATCGCACGAACACGGGCGTCATTCAACTGGACACCATCTTTGGTCCGAGCACGCTCAATGAATTTCGATTCCAGTTTTCGCGCGAGGACCGCCCGCGTCTCAGCAACTCCAGTTCGCCCGGCGTGCAGACGGCGGTGGGAACCTTCGGCACGCGTTCGTTCTTTCCGACAACGCAGTACGATACGCGCATCGGTGCCGCGAACAATCTCTCCTACATCGTCGGCAATCACACGACGAAGTTCGGCGCTGACCTGACTTACACGAAGATCTTTCAGGATTTCGCTTTCAACCGATTTGGCGTCTTCAGCTTGGGCGGCGCGCTCGGGTCGGCGGGCGGCGCCCCCTCGAGCTCGGTGGTCTCCTGGGCGCTCGGCGACCGGGTGACGATCCTCTCCGACGGCTACGCCGACACGTTCGAGCAGGGCCTGCGCACGGCGAGCCTCGGAACCCAGATCACCAGGCCGGAGCAGGGGTCGCTGTTCGTCGGCATGCGGTCGATCGACGGCCCGTTCGAGGCGTACGTGCTGTCGAGCTCGCTGTCGTATCGCAT
>CAKZOF010000343.1 GCA_937135995.1 uncultured Pyrinomonas sp. | reverse complement strand
AGGTCAAACGTGCTGCTTCCGGATGACCGTAGATGCCGAACACGCCGCATTCTTCGTGCAGCTCATCCGCGCGGTCGAACATTCGAGGCGTGATCTCCACTTTCGGAAGTCAGCGGCTCCGATCTGGCGAACTCAACCAGTCTATTAAAGCACCGCGTCGCGAGTTCGAGCAAGCTGTCGCTGGCGATCAATGGCGCAAGGCGCGTTGTGCTATCATTGCCGCGGTCGAAACAACCGCGTGGCGAACGCGGGAGGAGGAGCGATGGAGGTCAAGGTGTACGGCACCGACCGGTGCGCAGAGACGCAGCGCACGCTCAAGCAATTAAGCGGGTTCGGCGTCGCTTTCGAGTACGTGGACATCGACAAGGACGAACGCGCCGCCGAGTGGGTGCGCGCGCAGAACCAAGGTCGTTTGCGCACGCCGACGCTCGACGTGAGCGGGCAAATCTTGAGCGCGCCGGACGAAGAAGAACTCGAAAGCGTGCTGCGCGAGCGAGGTTTCATGGCTTGAAGCGTCGCGCTCGCATGGTGAAGATCGTTTGTGAGAAGTCACTTGCGACAGCCAGCGCATCCGATTCGCCAAGCCATCGCGTTCGTCCTCGGTTCGACGCTCATCTTCGCGCTCGTCAGCACGGGCTGGCGCATCTACCGCCGGTTGCCGCAAGGCGAACCGATCGTGTGGGGAAGGCGCGCCGGTCAACAAACGGAGACGCGAGTTGTCGTTCGCCTGCGTCGTCTCCCGACGGACGGCATCGCCGGAACGACGGTGGAGTTCTATCCGCTCGACGTCGAGGCGTTGCGCCGTGAGTTCATCGCCGAACGAAGCCCGGGCCAGAAGTTCGAGGATTTCCTCGCTGGCCGATTGAAGGATCGCCCGCCCATCGTCTCCAAGTTCGACGAGCGAGGGCGCACGATCGCGCAGGTTCCACCCGGCAAGTGGTGGATTCACGCGACACTTCAAGGCGAAGTGACATGGATGTGGCGTCTTCCGGTGCAGATCTCCGGGCGCGAGCTGACGGTGGAACTGACGCCGGACAACGCCTACGCCCGTTCGCGTACCTTTTGAAACCGCCGGAGCGCGCGGCGACCGCGCAAAATGCAGGCAGCCGACAAGGGCGGATGGCGGAGTAGAGTCGTGAACGCTGGAGCGCGCCAAGGGCGTTCGGGCCGAAATACCGAACTTGCGGCTTTCAACCGAAGCAGAGCATGAAGGCATTGCGTTGCGAACAAGGCCGATTGGTGATCGCCGAGGTCCCAAAACCGTGCGACGAGCGCGAAGCAGTGGTGCGCGTTCTGGTCGCTGGCATCTGCAACACCGACCTTGAGATCGCGCGCGGTTACGCGGGCTTTCAAGGGACGCTTGGGCATGAGTTCGTCGGCGTCGTCGAGCGCGCGCCGGACGCTTCTCTGATTGGGCAGCGCGTCGTCGGCGAGATCAACGCCGGATGCGGGCAGTGCGCGCTTTGTCGTGCAAGCGACCCGCGACACTGCCCGCGTCGCACCGTGCTCGGCATCGTCGGGCGTGATGGAGCGTTCGCTGAGTACCTGCAACTGCCTGTGGAGAATCTCCATCGCGTGCCCGACGAAGTGCCGGATGAGGAGGCCGTCTTCACCGAACCGCTCGCCGCCGCCTACGGCATCCTTGAACAGGTACGGTTCGATGCGCGGACGCCAACGGTGGTCATCGGCGACGGCAAATTGGGCCTGCTCTGCGCGCAAGCGCTGGCCACCACGGG
>CAKZOF010000342.1 GCA_937135995.1 uncultured Pyrinomonas sp. | reverse complement strand
GGCAAGGGGCGCGTGGCAAGCGGTTTGAAGGCTCTTTGGGGACGCCGTTTCGACCGACTGGACCAAGCGACGTTGCGTGAGATCGCCGCTTCGTTGGGCGGCGGCGTCACGCTGTTCGACTACGATGGCGACGGCGACCTCGACGTGCTGGAACTAGCGCCCGATGCGCAGCGCCTTTGGCGCAACGACGGCGGAAGATTGATCGACGTGACTGAGAGCGCGGGACTCGGGCGTGCGCCGGCGGAGTCGGTCGCGATCGGCGCCGTCGCCGGCGACTACGACAACGATGGTCGCCCGGACCTCTTTATCCTGCGTTACGGTCAAAGTTCGCTCTACCACAACGAGGGCGACGGACGATTCACCGAGACCACGACGCAGGCGCGCATTCCGTCCATCCCTTTTCTGTCGCTCGCAGCAGCTTTCGTCGATGTGGATCACGACGGTGATTTGGATTTGGTGATCGGTGGTTTCGGGGCCGCTTCCGCCGAAGCCAAGGTCTTCCCGGACGATCTTCCGCTGGCACCCAACCTGTTGTTGCGCAACAACGGAGACGGAACGTTCACGGACTATTCCGAAGCGGCCAAGATCAAGGGGCCGACCGGGCGCGTGGTGGCTGTGGTGCCGACCGATTTCGACAACCGGCGCGACATCGATCTGCTGCTTGTGCAGTGGGACGCCCGGCCCGTGCTCTTTCGCAACCAGCGCGATGGCTCGTTTCGCGACGTGAGCGAAGAACGCGGCCTCGGCGCGCAACGATCTTTCACCTGTGTGGCAGCAGGCGACTTCAACAAGGACGGTTTCACGGACTTCTTCTTCGGGCGCGCCGGTGGTCGCGGCGTGTTCGCCACGAGCGACGGGCGCGAGCGGTTCCGTCTGGTGGAAGCACCCGCCGTCGACGCGCTCGCTGCGCAGTTTCTCGATTACGACAACGACGGTCTTCTCGACCTCCTTTTCTGGGCCAGCGATGGACCCCATCTGCTGCGCAACGTAGGCGACGGCTGGGATGACCTTTCGACGCGCGCCTTCAAAGAGCGCGTGCCGGTTGCGGCGGCGCAGGCTCTTGCGGCGGGTGACCTTGATGGCGATGGCGACGAAGATCTTTTGGTGCGTGCTGCCGACGGACGTTTGCGCTTCTTGCGCAACGATGGCGGCGAGCGGCGGCGTTCCGTGCGCGTTCGTCTGGCCGGCAAGGTGAGCAATCGAAGCGGCGTCGGAGCCAAGATCGAGATGCGCGCCGGAAGCCTCTGGCAGAAACTGGAGTTCTACGCGGCGACGCCCGCTCCGGCACCAGCCGATGTGCTCTTCGGATTGGGAGCGCGCGCCGCGGCCGATGTCGTGCGCGTGTTGTGGCCCGCTGGCATCGTGCAGGCGGAGACCGAGTTCCCGGCAAAGATGGTGGCCGCGCGCCCGCTCACCGTCACCGAAATAGATCGCAAGCCCTCTTCGTGCCCCTACCTGTTCACTTGGAACGGCGGGCGATTCGAATTCGTCACCGACTTTTTGGGCGGCGGCGAGATGGGCTACTGGTTGGGACCGGGCCAGTGGAACGTGCCTGATCCGGTGGAGTACGTGCGCATCCGCGACGATCAATTGCGAGCGCGCAACGGGCGGTTCGAGATCCGCGTCACCAACGAACTCGAAGAGGTACTCTACCTCGATCGCTTGCAGTTGATCGCCGTCGCGCATCCGGCCAATGTCGAAATCTTCCCGAACGAAGGAATGACGTCGCCGCCACGCCCCTACAAGCTTCATGCACTTGAGAACTTGCGTCCCGTCGCTGGCGCGACCGACGATCACGGATGCGACGTGCGCGACCGTTTGGAGCGTCTGGACCGTCTTTATCCAGATGATTTCAAGTTGCTCGACATTCGCGGCTACGCCGAGCCACACGCGCTCACGCTCAACCTCGGTCCGGTCAATCGCCGCACCGCGCTCGTGCTTACAGGATGGACCGATTACGCCTTTTCGAGTGACAACGTCGCCGCTGCGCAACGCGGGCTGAGCTTGAGCCCGCCGCGGCTGGAAGCAAAGGGCGCTGATGGGCAGTGGCGAACCGTGATCGAAGATCTCGGGTTTCCGGTGGGGCGCCCGCAAACGATCGTCGTCGAACTCGGCGACAAGCTCCGTCCGGGCGAGCGCGAGGTGCGCATTCGGACGAACATGCGCGTCTACTGGGATCAGATCCTCGTCGCCGAAACGGCGCCAGCCGCGCCAGTTAAGACCGTACGCCTCGATCCGTTGCGGGCCGACCTGCGTTGGCGCGGCTTTTCAGCGGAAACCTCGCCCGACGGGCGCGAACCTTTCGGTTACGATTATGCGCGCGTGTCCGCCTCTTCGCCGTGGAAGATGATGCCCGGAAATTACACGCGCGAAGGCGATGTACGCGAACTCCTGCTGCGCACCGATGATATGTTCGTCGTTTCGCGTTCGGGCGACGAGATCGCGCTCGCGTTCGACGCGCGGCGCTTGCCACCGCTTGCGCGTGGATGGAAGTGGACGTATCTGCTTTACGCCGATGGCTTCAGCAAAGAGATGGACATCAATTCGGCAAGCCCAGATCAAGTCGTGCCGTTGCCGTTCCACGGCATGAAGCGCTATCCGTATGCTTGGCCCGAACAGTACCCGAACACCGCGGCGCACCGGCGATACATGCAACGTTACAACACGCGGGTCGTCACGAAGGCGGTGGCGAAATTGTGAGGTAGAACTATAGGTAGAACTTAAGAGGGCAGGGTTCTGAGTTCTGTGCTTTGATTGCTGTCAATAAACATGAAAGACCACATCCGTTACTCCGTTGCCGTTTGCCAGACCGATCTGCCGAATCCGCGCGATCGGCGTGAGATGCGACGCAACACCGAGCGCATGCTTGCGATGATCGAAAACGCCATCGCCGGTGCCGCCCCTTTCTTACCCGTGCGCTTGGTCGTCTTCCCAGAGTTCGCGCACGCCGCGCCCATCTATCCGACGTTAGCCGAACTACGCGATAAGCTCGCCGTGCCGATCCCAAACGAGCAGACCGAGCGGTTGGCAGAAGCGGCGCGCGCGCACGGCATTTACATTCAGTCAGGCTCCATGCTTGAGGTCGATCCGAAGTGGCCGGGTGCCGTGTTCAACACGACCTGTTTGATCGGTCCGGAAGGTATCCTCTACAAGTATCGCAAAGTCAATCCGTGGATTCCGTACGAAGTGCACACCAGCCCGCACGATCTTGACGGCTACTCGGAACCGCTCTTTCCAGTGGCAGAGACGCCCATCGGCAAGATCGGCTGCGCAATCTGCTACGATTGGCTCTTTCCTGAAACCATTCGGCAACTTGCGGCCAACGGGGCGGAGATCCTCGTTCGCGTCTCGGCCTACATGGACCCGTGGGGCGCGACCGAACCGATGGCATGGTGGACCGTGATCAATCGCGCACGCGCCATTGAGAACGTCGGTTATGTCG
>CAKZOF010000341.1 GCA_937135995.1 uncultured Pyrinomonas sp. | reverse complement strand
CGTAGCGCACGCTCGAAAAAACGGCTACGACGCGCTGTCGTTCGTGCCGCGCGTCGATTGCCTCTCGTTTTGGGAGCGCCTCTTCATGCCGGTCTTCGGTTGGGCAGTGATGATGCGACTTCCGCTGGATCGCGTCAACGACCCGCGCCGCAAAGAGGCGATCGCTGCCGGGGGCTTCTTTTTGATTCGACGCGAGGTTCTGGAGCGCGTCGGAGGGTACAATGCAGTGCGCGCCGAAGTCGCCGAGGATTTGCGCATGGCCGAGCTGCTGAAAAGAACAGGGGCGCGCTTTCGGCTCGAATACGCGCCGCATCTGGTGCGCACGCGGATGCAAACCGACCTGCGCGGCATCTGGGAAGGTTTCAGCAAGAACCTTTTCGCCGGAGTTGGCTTTCGCCCCCTTTGGGGCGCGTTCAACGTGCTGCTCGTCTATCTTCTAGCTGTGATGCCGGCACTGCTGGCCGGTGTCGTGCCGACTTTGATCGGGGTAAGCGGACCTTGGCGCGCCGTTTGGGTCGCCTCTTTGGGCGCATGGGCGGTTCAGACAGCGATCTTCGTCCTCGTGAATCGGCGCTCGGGCGTGCCAGCCATCTATGCGCTGGCGGCACCGCTCGGGTTTGCGCTCTTCGGCGCCATTTTGCTCAACTCGACGCTCCGAATCGCCAGCGGGCGCGGAGTGACATGGAAAGGACGAAAGCTCTATGCCGACATCGCGCCGCCGCGCGCCGACTGACAGCCGCATTGCCGACAGGGAAATGGGCGACGAAAAGAACTCGATTCCGGAACCGGCTCCTCTTGTCGAGGTGCGTCGCGGTTCTATCACCGAATCGCGCCACCGTGGGCACATCATCGCTGTGGACGGCGACGGGCGCACGGTGGCGCGCCTCGGATCGCCCGAAGTCGTCACCTATCTTCGTTCTTCGGCCAAGCCTCATCAGGCCGTGCCACTCGTCGCTTCCGGCGCGGCTGATCGCTTCGGCTTCACTTCGGAAGAACTCGCTTTGGTCTGCGGTTCTCACAGCGGCGAACCGATTCACGTCGAAACGGTCCGAAGAATGCTCGCCAAGATCGGACTCGACGAGAGCGCGCTGCGGTGTGGAACGCACGAGCCGTTCAGCCGCGAAGTCGCGCGCGAGTTGCGCCGGCGCGAGTTGGCGCCGAGCGTGTTGCAAAACAACTGTTCGGGCAAACACACCGGTATGCTTGCGCTCGCCATTCACTTGGGCGCGCCGATTACGGATTACGACAACCCGGCCAATCCCGTACAACTGTTGATCGCGCGCGTCATCGAGCAATTCTCCGGCGTCCCGTTGGAAGACATCGCCGTCGGTGTCGATGGGTGCGGCGTGCCGGTTTTCGGTACGAGCGTGCGCGCGATGGCGTTGATGTACGCGCGCTTGGTTTCGCCGCCAGAGAATTTCGATGCACGCACACGCTTGGCTTGCGAAAGAATCGTCCAAGCGATGATCGCCCATCCCGAGATGGTCGGAGGTACGCGCGAACGCTTGGATACGGAAGTGATGCGCGCTTGCAGTGGACGTCTCGTCTCCAAAGTCGGAGCCGAAGGGGTTTACACGGCGGGCGTGCTCCCTTGCGACCGCTGGCCGCGCGGGCTCGGCATCGCGCTCAAGATAGAAGATGGAGAAGATCGTCGTGCTCGTCCGACCGTGGTCATCGAAACTTTGCGGCAGCTCGACCTCTTGGACCGAGAAGCGGAAAAGTCGCTCGCCCAATATGCTCGCTTCGACGTGCGCAACAACCGGGGCGAAGTGGTTGGCGAGATTCTCCCGTCATTTGCCCTGGAAATGCTTTGAAACAAAGGCGGCATCTCCTCCGGCGCGCGCGTTCTCACCAGCGCCCAAAACACGGTAGCTGGAAATGCTTTGAAACAAAAGGCGGCACCCCCCCCCCCCGCCTCGAGGCGGAGGCACCCAGCACCGCGTGATATCCGATGTAGCGTATCCTCCGGCGACTTCCGCTGATCCTCGAGGCTGCGCTGGCCGCCGGAGGCGGAGGAAGAACCCTCGGTGGTCGAAAATCGTGAACGTGGGCATGGCGCGTCGGCGACAGGATCTTTGATCCACGAGCAAAGGTTCGGGAGCGGCGAACGATTCTGGTTCGAGAGTGTACGCCTCAGGAGTACAAAAGGAATACAAAAGCGCCAGAGCCGTCGTGTGGTGAG
>CAKZOF010000340.1 GCA_937135995.1 uncultured Pyrinomonas sp. | reverse complement strand
CGATCAGCAGCCGTGCAACTTCAGGGCGCGTGAACTCGGCGGGCGGTAGTTTGCCCGCGCGCAGCATCTCGCGCACCTTCGTGCCCGACAACGTGACGTGCTCCGTCGCATCGTGCGGGCAGGTCTTGCTCGATGCCATCGCGTTGCACGCGCGGCAATAGAAGGCGTTGTCGAAAAAGAGTGGCATGATGCCGAGTTCGCCTGGTTCGAACTCGTCGAAGATATGGTGGGCGTCGTACGGACCGTAGTAGTTGCCGACTCCGGCGTGATCGCGCCCGACGATGAAATGGGTGCAGCCGTAGTTCTTCCTGACGAGCGCGTGAAAGACGGCTTCGCGCGGCCCGGCGTAGCGCATCGCCGCCGGAAGCACGGCTAACATCGTGCGCGTCGCTGGGTAGTAGTACGCCAGCAGCGTCTCGTAGCAACGCATACGTACTTCGGCTGGCACGTCGTCGGCCTTGGTTTCGCCGACGAGCGGATGCAACAGCAGCGCGTCGGCGATCTCGAGCGCGCACTTTTGAATGTATTCGTGGGCGCGGTGGATCGGATTGCGCGTCTGAAACGCGACAATGCGCCGCCACCCGCGCGCGAGAAAGAGCGCGCGTAGTTCGGCCGGACTCTTCCGGTAATCGCGAAAAGCGAGATCTCGTGGCAGGCCGAAAACGCTCACGCGCCCACCGAGCAGCCAATCGCCTTGCGCCAGCAGTGCGCGCACGCCCGGATGGGCCTCGTCCGTCGTACGATAGACGCGCTCCGCCTCGCGTCTTTTGTCGCGCGGGAATTTCTCGGCCACATGAAGCACGGCTAGCAGTTCATCTCGCCAGCAGAGCGCGACATCTTCGCCTTCGCGCACTGCCCGCGCCTCTTCTTCCGTGACGGCGAAGGTGATCGGAATGGACCAGACAAGCCCGTTCGCTAGTCGCATCCGCTCGACCACCGAGTCGTAGTCGTCGCGGCACATGAAGCCCTCGAGCGGCGAGTAGGCGCCGTTGGCGATCAGCTCTAGATCGGACGCGGCGCGCCCGTCGAGTTGAAATCGGCGCAAATGCGCTGCCGCGGCCATCATCTCTTCGCGCTCCGCACCGGAGATGAAACGATCGACCAACCTTCCGCCATGTGGATTGCTCAGTTTCGATGTCATCTTCCTCTTCGTGAAGCTTTCAAACGAGTCTTGGGATGGAGCTTCAAACCTTGGCGTGTGCTGTGCGATCGACGCCCTCAACAATCGACGCCAAAGCTAGTCGAATTGCGGCATCGTAAGTCATGATCAATAGGCGCTCTCAACAATCGACGACAAAGGCCGCTTCCGCCACCGTGACCTTGGGCGCTTCTTCTGGTTCGAACCAGCGAAGTTGCTCGCGCAAGCGGACCACTTCGCCGACGACGATCACGGTCGGCGAACGCAAGCGCGCCTTCTCCACGCGATCGGCGATGTCCTGTAACGTTCCTCCCACGGTCTGTTGCCCCTCGTAGGTTCCCCAACGGATCACCGCCACCGGAGTTTCGGCCGGGCGCCCAGCCGCCACGAGAGCCTCGGCGATCCGACGCAAACGCGCTGTGCCCATCAACACGACCAGCGTATCGGCCCGAAGCAGCGCGTGCTGCTCGGCATCCAGACTGCTCTCGCCCTCCGCTCTCGCGCCAGCGACGATGGCCACCGAAGAGGAGAGACCGCGATGCGTTAGGGGAATGCCGGCATAGGCCGGAACAGCCAGAGCCGAGGTCACGCCGGGCACGATCTCGAAAGGTACGCCTGCACGGCGCAGCGCTTCGGCTTCTTCTCCGCCGCGACCGAAAAGAAAAGGATCGCCGCCCTTCAATCGCACAACGCGCTCGCCGCGGCGCGCGCGCACGATGAGCAATCGGTTGATCTCCGCCTGCGGAGTGCGGCGCCCGCCGCCCACCTTGCCGACATCGATGCGCTCGGCGTGCGGCGGAGCGAATCGCAATGCCTCTGGATTGACGAGGTTGTCGTGAATCACCACGTCCGACGTGGCGAGAAGATCGCGCGCCTTGAGCGTCAGCAATCCGACATCGCCCGGTCCTGCACCGACCAGATAAACGACGCCGCGTCGCGCCGAAAAGAGTCTGCCGTCTGTCATCGCACGTCGCTCTCGCGCGAGCGCCGGTCCTGGCTTTCGGGCGCTCTGCGTCGATATAGCGGAGGAAAAGTATAATATATTGTCCTTCGTGTCAAGCGGCTTCTGCGTCAGGGAGCGTGTGTTGGTCATCAGCGTCGCACGGCGAAAGCGCGCCCGGGCTGGTTCACCGAAAGAGCGCGTTGGTTGCTCGCGTCGCGCGTCCCGTGCGGCAACAGCCGACGGCGATGGCGTGGTTTCGGTGCGCGAGTCACGTCGGCGGATGTGATCGGTGAGGCCGTCTACCGGGGCGAGGCGCCATGATCTTCAGCGCGCGAACTGGGTCCACCGAGTCGAAGCTTGATCTCGCGTTCGGCGAAGCGGGCCGCGTCTGCGATCCGCGCGTCGGGCGAAGCGATGTACGGTTCGAGTCGGCGGAGCGTTTCAGCGTCGCCGATGCGGGCGAGCACTTCGAGCAAGCGAAC
>CAKZOF010000339.1 GCA_937135995.1 uncultured Pyrinomonas sp. | reverse complement strand
CCATTCGGCTCTGTTCATCGAACACTCCTCCAGTCTACTTCGACTCGGTTCATCGAACACTCCTCCAGTCTACTGCGGCTCGCCACTCACACCATACCGGCGCGACAACGTCTGCTCGGCTCGCTCCAGCGTCCCGAACCGCTCGTCTACCCACTCGTGCGACTCCTTCTCGCTCGCTTGCGGATTCTTCTCTTTCCATTTGTCGATCAGTTTCTTCGCTTCCTTGTACATCTGCTTCAACTCAACGGTGCTGAATTCTCTGTCGCCGATCTGCAACAGACGCCGGCCGGAAACGGATTCTAGTAGCTTGAGGGCATTTAAGAGATTCCTATCTAATAGTTCGTCGAAGTGGGCGCTCTCTTTCGGTACGTAGACTGTGAAGGCGCGCACCTCGCCCGCTGTCGCCCCTTCTTGCTCCCACTTCACATACCGCCCCAACTGCGTATCCTTCATGATTCTTTGCAGCTTCTCTCGATCGTCTCTGGCTCCTTCAGCTACCTTCTTCACTTTTTCCAACTTACGGTTCAATGCCCGAAACGTGCTCTTGACCTCTTCCACATGTACCACGCCGTCGGCCGTCTTGTAGTACAGATCCGCTTCGCTCACTTCGGCCGGCAACGCCCGCAAGCCCGCTTCGCTTAGCTCTTCAGCGCTTCTGGCGCCCAGCGCCACCTTGGTCCCATCTGCCAACCGCTTTGTCCGCAACACCTCAGCCGCTCGCTCCAACTCAATGTATCGCTGGTACGCCTCATCCAGCAACTTATCATGCACGTCCGCCCGCACCTTAGCGAGCGCTTCGTCATCCACCTTCGCTCCGCTGCGCTTTATCCTCTCGGCCACACGCTGCTCCAATTCGGCATCATATCCGCTCGCCAGCTTGCGCACCGACTCACGCAACCGCCCGGTATCGGCCAATCGCCCGTCCTGCAACCCTTTGCCTAACTCGTTCAACGTCGCCAGCAGCCGCTCGCTGCCGCCCAGTCGCTCCGCCGCCAGCTTCGCGCCAATGGCCGCCCCGCCAGACTTCGCTAGCCGCATCAACTCTTCATCCACACCGGCACGCCGCAACAACTCCGGCACCCCATCCACGCGCTTGCCGGCTTTCACCATGTCGCCAAACAGCGGCACAAAACCCACTGCCGCCAGCCCAAGGCTCGCCCAAGCTCCTTCTTTGCCTTCGGCCACCTGCTTGAGCGCCGCCACCAAGTCGCGCACGTCGGCCAACTGCCCGTAGACCGGAATCAGCCCGCCTACGATCTGCCCGGCCACCGCCGCCAGCGACTCCGACTCAGCAAAGTCGCCCAGCACCAGCCCGCGCATGAACTCGCTCGCACCTTCAGCCAGCGCTGCGCCGCTCTTCTCCAGCTCGCTCTTTATCGCCATGACCGGGTCTGTGTTCCCACCGCTGCCTTGTGGC
The DNA here is from genome assembly GCA_937135995.1 of uncultured Pyrinomonas sp. Classification (GTDB taxonomy): domain Bacteria; phylum Acidobacteriota; class Blastocatellia; order Pyrinomonadales; family Pyrinomonadaceae; genus Pyrinomonas. The sequence continues at coordinate 4,414 of CAKZOF010000339.1, read as the reverse complement.
GACGACTTGCTCTGGTCGTTAGGAACAAGCCTCTGCCCAACAGCCTCGTCCGCGCCGCCATCTTGTGGCGACGGCGCGCCCGTCTCCGCAGACTGGCTCTTGGCGGCCCTCGGCGCCTCGGTGCGCTTCTCAACCTGCGAGGCACGTGCCGATCTGCCATCGCGCTCGGCCTGTGGCGCACCATGCGCGCCACCGCCAGTTCTGCTTTCGCCGGACACAGAGGTGCCGACACCGTCCGGCGTCGCGGCCCGCGTCTCGACGCGCACCACCATCTCGTCGTCGGCCACTGCCGCCATCACCTGCTTGTCCACTTCGAGCCGTAGTCGATAGGTCCCGTCAGCCGCCAACGTTGCCGCCAGCGCCGCCACGCGCTGCTTGGTGGCACCTTGGCGAACGTAAGGCCATATTTGTTCTAGCGGATCGCCCGCGGCGCCCAACGTCTGCCGCAGCCGCTGCCGCGCTGCCGACAAGTCCAAGCCGAACGCGCTGAACAACTTCCGCTCGATCTCGGCCTCGCCCACCATCACTTGCGCCGGACGCTGCGGCCCCAACCCGAGCTCCGCAGGCTGCCACACCAACTCGACCACTTCACCATCAGCACGCCGCAGCTCGACTTGACTAGCCACCGCCGCGCTGGCCAGCTTCCCCGTACCCTCGTCAACGCTGTCACGCACTTCGGTCTTGCCGTCCGGCCCGCGCGGCGTAGCCCTCGCCGCGTCGTCGCCGCCCGCCCCTTGCGGTCGCAGAAAGTGGTGGCACAACCACTGCCCATCCGTGCCCGTGCGGGCATAGAACGCTTCGGCCGCTTGGCTGTTGGCCCGCTCGCCACTAGCACGCGTCAGCTCGTGCGCGACTTGCGGCTCGACTTGCTTAGCTTGTTGATCTTGTTCAACTTGTTCGACGTCGGAGAAAGCCAAGTCACCACTCGGTGCGGTCAACTCCGGCCACCAAGAACTGCCGCCAACGCTGTTGATTCTGTCGGTCATTGCTCTGCACTCCTCCCAAAGCAGATTTTTTGGTTATCTACATTATCTACTATTTATTATCGGCGGTTAGCAGAAAACGTTTCCTTGTTTTTTTATTGCCGGCAGTTTGTGGAAAACCTTTCTTTGTCTTCGGGCGAGGATGCTGCGCGCAGGGCGCCACCTTCAACTGATCTGCGCGCCTTGAAGACGCAATCTCACCCCATTCACGTGTCGGCCCGTGTGCCAAATCGCACAGCGAAAACCGCTTCTTGAGGGCACGTTGCGCTGCGGCGATGGGTGCGCCGGAATCCAGCACTTCAAAGAACGAAGGCTCATCGTGGCGTCAACCATCGACGCTGTGACCATCGAATCGCGCTTTGCCGTGCTCGCTGCCGGATATCTTTAGCGATGAGATGACTGTTGCGACAAACTTTGTAGTAATTGTTCGGTCAAAATGATAGGAAACATTTTTCTCTTTTCGCCGATAATATAAGAGGAAAAATTTTTAAGGACCCGAACCGCTTTGGGTCGAATTTTTCTTGGGAGGAGAAGATGAACGAACAACGCTATCGAAACAATGCGGAGAAGACCCTACCTGTCGCCGGACCGATCTTTTCGAACGACCGAAACGCGCAAACAGACTATTTGACTGCGGATTGGACGGGCGTGGTGACGGCAGCCGAGGCGAGCGCGCAAGAGCGTATGACCTTCGTGCGCAAGGTTTACGCCTTGTTCTTCCTCGCTACGCTCTTTGCCATCGGCGGCGTGGCGCTGGCGTTCCTCTACACGCCGCTGTTGATCTTTGCCTTGAATCACCGTCTGCTCATGTTCTTCGGTTTGATCGGCGGTGTGATTGTGGCGCAGGCGGTGCGCCACGTGCCCGTGGTAAATCTGCTCGCGCTGTTCGGCTTCACGACGCTGACCGGCGTGGCGATTTCGCCATTGCTTTTCGTCGTTGCGATGGGAGAACCGGCAGTGATCCTGCAAGCAGGTGTTCTCACTGTTGGTATCTTCGGCGGTTTGACGGCTTACGTTTTCATCTCCAAACGCGACTTCAGCTTTCTGCAGGGCATGGTCGTCACTGGCTTGATCGTGGTCGTGCTGGCCGCGATCCTCAACCTATTTCTCGCTTCCAATGCGTTCAGTTTTGCCATCGCGGTGGCGAGCTTGGTGCTTTTTTCGGGCTTTGTGCTCTACGACACGTCGAAGATACTGCGCCGCTATCCGACCAACGAATATGTGGCGGGCGCGCTGGATCTTTATCTCGACCTGTTCAATATCTTCCTAGCCCTGCTGCGCCTGCTCCGTAGCAGGTAGCGCCAAGAGAGTGCGCAGCGCCGCAAGCATAGAGCGCTCGCTGATCGCCCGCGCTTCGGGCCGCGCAAAGGGACATGGCGCGGCCCGAGAGCGGAGCGCACTAAGCGGCGTGCGTTGCGCATGAAAACTGCCGATCTGTTTCGCGAGCGGAACGGTCCGTGCGCGCTTTTCGAAACGAACTCCGCGCAGAAAACGTTCACAGCCGGGTCGCCCAACCAAGGGTCGGTCGCGCATGCCGCTTTTCGGAGCGATCGTTGTCCGCGCGAGCTCTCGCCGATCCGCGAGTCGTGTTCGGGCGAAACAACTCAACGCGAGGGCGCTCCGGCGCACAAACCGCTTCACTCGAGCGAAAACGCGAATCCTTTCGCGCTGTTCCAGCGAACGGCGTGAGCCTTGCTCCGTTGTCAAATACTCAGTCTTTGCCTCTCGGTCTTCACGGCGGCGAAGGCTTTTGGCACGCTTTCGTGGTAAAATTCCGGTCGGAAAGCTCTTTTACGAGCGATGTCGTTCGATTCACCGTCCTGATCGCGCATCGGGCGTTGCTTCCGACGACTCGATGGCGTGCAGTGGGGGCCGTACCGCAACGGCCCCGACAGACTTCGAGAGGAGATCGAAATGAGCACCGAAGCAGTGATTCAAGAGCAAGCGAGATTGAGGCTCTCCGAGCGCGGCAGCCGCGCGGATGACAAGCAAACTCCCGTGCGACGCCAGTTCGTCAACTTCACTTTCTATCACGTCCGTCCCGAGTGGCGGTTGCTCGACGAGCGAACCAAGGAAGAAGCCAAGCGCGAGTTCATCAACACGGTGGACGGATTTCGCCGGCAGCTCATCATTCAAACTTACTCTTTGACCGGGTTGCGTACCGACGCCGACTTCATGATCTGGCGGATCGGCTATGAACTCGATCCGTTTCAAGAGATGAGCGCGCGCATCAATCGCACCGTGCTCGGGCGACATCTGGAAGTGACGCAATCATACCTGTCAATGACCAAACGGTCCATCTACATGGACAAGGAGAATCCCGAACACGTCGAAGATCGCCTCCACATCATCCCCGGTAAGGCGAAATACCTCTTCGTCTATCCGTTCGTCAAAACGCGCGCATGGTACGCGCTCCCCTTCGATGAACGGCAAGAGATGATGGATGAACACATCCGCGTCGGATCGAAATATCCATCGGTCAAGCTGAACACAACCTACTCCTTCGGACTCGACGATCAGGAATTCGTCGTCTCCTTCGAGACGGACGAGCCGGCCGATTTCCTCGATCTGGTCCAAGATCTACGTGAGACCAAAGCGAGCATGTACACGCTGCGCGACACGCCGATGTATACCTGTCGGCTGCGTGCCCTAACCGAAATCCTCGAAGAGATCGGCTGAGTTCTCATCGGGAGCGAGTTCGTCGTTGCAAGCACTTGGCCTCAGAGCGAGACGCCAGCGGCTGCTGCTCTTCGTCTTCGTCCTGTGCGGCGCCGTGCAGGCACTCGCTGCCGCGCCGCCCAGTTATTCCTACCTCTGGTACGAAGCCGAGAACATGCGCGGGCTAACGCGCGACGCGCGCAACGAGCCTGTGCTCAATCCATCGTGGGTTGATCCGCCGCGCGCCAAAGCTCCCGGTTGGGGCATCAATGGCCCGGGAGTGTCGGCCGAGTGGTCACAAGGGGGCGAAAGCGAATGGAACTCAGTAGCAGCGAGCGCCGACGAAACGCGCGCCACGCTCTCCCAAGCACTGGAGATCCCCCGCAGCGGCACCTATCGCCTGTGGGTGCGTTACGCTGACTGGGCCAGAAAGACGGAGAACTTCACCATCCGCCTCGTCCAACACGGGCGCGAAATCTTCCGCCACGAGTTCGGCGCGCGTGATCTTCTGGACGCGCACGATGAAGTGAGCATGTACTGGGGGTGGGCCTTCGTTTGGGACAGCGCGGAAGCGATCCTCGAAAAAGGGTCGGCGATGCTCTACCTCGAGATCGAGAGAAGGGCCGAAGCGCGGCGTCATGTCGATTGCTTTCTGTTGACGGATGACCCGACTTTTCGTCCTGAAGGGCGTCGCAAACCTGATTTCCCTGCCTTTCGCGTGTTTCGCCAGTGGGCTGCGCGACCTGTCGGAGTGGCGCCGTTGATCAGCGCCG
>CAKZOF010000338.1 GCA_937135995.1 uncultured Pyrinomonas sp. | reverse complement strand
GACGGCGCGTCATCGTCGCCGACATAGATTTCGGCGGAGCGGTGCAGGGCGCGGGCGAGGAGTTCACCGAAGAGTTGCGGCGGCGAGGCGTCTTCCCGCGCCTTTTCGGCTACGCTTCGTGGAACACGGCGGGCAACACGATCGGCACGGCGCTGCCGCAAGGCATCCTCTTCGCGCTCGCTGTGGACCGGTTGGCGACCGATTCGGCGGCAGCCGAACGAATCGCGCGCGCGCAGATGAAGTTCTTGCTTCATCGCTTGATCGACGATTACGCCTACCATTCGCTCGTGCGCGTCGAAGTCAATCGTCGCATTGCGCCAGCGAAAGGACTCAACACGATGCGGCTCGACGCGCAAGGGACGCGCATCATCGAAGAGATCGTGCGCGAGAAGATGCGCCCGCGCGTCGCCGAGTTGTGGCGCGACTTCTCGCAACGGCCCTTCGTTATGCCTGCGGGCCAGATGAAACTCGCGCTCGTGCCACAGGCGCTCGAAGATTTCACGCTCACGCTTCCGTGGGGAAGGACGTTCGAGGCCGAAATAGATTTTCGTCTCGTCGCCGTGCGAGCGACCGACGGCGATTGACCGAGGCGGACAAAAAGACGATACTTCCGCGACATCGCGATCGGTTTAAGAGGAGATCAGATGCGTCCGAGCCTTCGCTTCTTTCCGGCCTTGGCCCTTTGCCTCGCCATCGTTCAAACAGCGACGGCGCAAAGGCGCGCGCCGCTTTCCAAGTTTCAGGCTCCGCCCGAGGCGCTGCGCGAAGTGCTCCAAGCGCCGAGCCTCGGAGGCGGTCCATTGCCTTATCGCGTTCTGCTGCCGAGCGATTACGGGCGAAGCGTGCGCCGGTATCCGGTGCTCTACCTTTTGCACGGTTACGGCGGCGATGAATCGGACTGGTTGACGCGCACGAACTTGGCTGAGTATGCTGCCCGTCACCGTTTGATCATCGTCACGCCGGGCGCGGGCAATAACTGGTATGCGAACAGCGCAAGCGACGCCAACGCGCGTTACGAAGATGCGATTGTGCGCGATCTCATTCCGCACATAGATCGCCGTTATCGCACGATCGCCAGTTACCACGGGCGCGCCATCGCTGGCCTTTCGATGGGCGGTTTGGGCGCGATGAAATTCGCGCTGCGCTATCCGCAGCTTTTTGCTTTCGCCGCCAGTTTCAGCGGCGCCTTCGATGTGCCGCGCACGGGCGGTTTGAGCGGCGAGCCGGCCCCGCTGGGCCAGAGTTTGCTGCGCATCTTCGGGCCGAAAGACAGCGACGTGCGCCGCGCCAACGATCTTTTCGCCCTGCTCGACCGCGTGCAATCGGAAAGGACGAGGTTGCCATACCTTTACGTCGCCACCGGCACCAACGACCCGCTGCCGAGCGTGCGCGAATCGAACCCGCGCTTTGCCGACGCCTTGCGCGCCAAAGGCGTCGCCTACGAGTACCACGAACGTCCCGGGACACACGATTGGAAGTTCTGGGACACCGAGATCAGATTCGCGCTCGAACGCATGAGCGAGATCATCCCGCAGATGCGAGAACGCTGACGAGGAGCGAAGAACTTATGAGCGGATGGTTGAGGGTCGCCTTTTTCGGTTTGATCGCCCTGTGCTGTTTCGGCAACATCGCCTGCCAGCGCGACGGCGCGAGCGGAAAGAAACGTATCGGCGTGACGCTTTTGACGCGCGAGCACGCCTTTTACCGTGATCTAGAAGCCGGCATGCGCGAGGCGGCGGAAAGGAACGGATTCGAACTGATCGTCGCCTCGGGCGATTTCGATCTCGCCAAACAACAATCGCAGATCGAGAACTTCATCGTTCAAGGCGTCGCTGCCATCGTCGTTTGCCCGGCGGACACGCGCGGCATTGGGCCGGCCATCGAACGGGCCAACAGCGCCAACATCCCAGTCTTCACCGCCGACATCGCCGCGCAGGGCGGGCGGGTCGTCGCGCACATCGCCTCGGACAACGTCGAGGGCGGACGCCTCGCCGCGCGCTACATCGCGCAGGCGCTCAACGGCCAAGGCAAGGTCGGCATTATCGGTCAACCGGAAGTGCAATCGACCATCGACCGCGAACGCGGGTTCAAAGAGGAGATGCAGAAGTATCCGGGCATCCGGATCGTTTCGGTGCTGAACGGCGCGGGCGTACGCGACCGCGCGTTGAAGGCCGCCGACGACATGTTGCAGAGTGATCCAGAGATCAAAGCGATCTTCGCGATCAACGACGATTCGGCGCTGGGCGCACTGTCGGCCGCCGAAGCGCGCGGGCGCACGGACCTGATCATCGTCGGGTACGATGCCACCGCGGAGGCGCTGCGGGCGATCAAGCGCGGGAGCGCGTTGCGCGCCGATGTCGCCCAAGACCCCCGTGCGATGGGGCAACAGACCATCGAGACCGTCGCCAAACATCTGCGCGGCGAGCAGGTCCCAGCGGCGATCACCATCCCGGTGCGCATCGTTGACGCGCGCAGCGCAGAGGTCGCGGCTCTTCCCTAGAGGAACCGGCTGCACGGAATCAGCGCATGGTCGAAGCGAGCAGAGAGGAAGCGAAGCGCATGCGACGCACCCGCCGGCTGCGGTTGACCGAATACGTCATCGTGCTGGCGATCATCGTCGAATCGGTGGCTTTCGCCGCGCTGGCATCACAGTTTCTTTCGGTCGCCAACCTGATCAAC
>CAKZOF010000337.1 GCA_937135995.1 uncultured Pyrinomonas sp. | reverse complement strand
ACGCAGACGCGCTACGTCGATTTTCTCGGCGCAAGCGGCAAAACGGCCCGTTACCGCGTCAGCGCCGTTGATGCCAGCTACAACGAATCGCCCATGTCTGCCGAAGCGCAAGCCACAACTCGCCCGATGGCCGACGACGAACTGCTCACCATGGTCCAAGAGGCCTGTTTTCGCTACTACTGGGAGGCAGCGCACCCAACGGCTGGGATGGCCATCGAGATCCTCCCGGGCGACGAAAACTTGGTTGCCGTGGGCGCCTCGGGTTTTGGAATCATGGCGCTCGTCGTCGGTGTGGAAAGAGGCTTCATCACACGCGACCGAGGCGTCGAGAGGATCTTGAAGATCGTCCGGTTTCTCGCCCATGCGGATCGTTTTCATGGCGCTTGGCCGCACTTTCTGGATGGCAGGACGGGGCGCGTCATCCCGTATTTCGGCAAGTATGATGATGGTGGCGATCTGGTCGAAACGGCCTTCCTCATCCAAGGGCTGCTGGTCGCGCGTCAGTATTTCAATCGCGAGACGGACGCGGAACGGGAGATCAGGCAGACGATCACGAAGCTGTGGGAGTCTGTCGAGTGGGATTGGTATCGCAAAGACCCACAGAGCGATTTCCTCTATTGGCACTGGTCACCCAATCATGGCTTCTACATCGGTCATCCGCTAGTCGGTTGGAACGAGACGATGATCGTCTATCTGCTCGCCATCGCTTCGCCGACGCATCCGGTTCCAGCGAGCATGTACTATACGGGCTGGGCCGGGCAATCGGATCTCGCCGTCGAATACCGGCGCGCATGGAGTCGCACGACGCATGGCGACCATTATACGAACGGGCACACTTACTACGGAATCAAGCTAGATGTCGGCCCACCGAGCGAGCTGTTCTTCACGCACTACTCCTTCTTGGGATTCGATCCGCGCGGCAAACGAGATCGCTACGCGAACTACTTCAAGAACAATCGCCACATGGCTTTGATCCATCACGCTTATAGCCTCGCCAATCCGCGGAAGCATCCCGGTTACGGTGATGCGGCTTGGGGGCGCACTGCCGGGATCAATGCCGGAGCGGGACGCCCCATTCCGGCGGGCGACAACGGGACGATCACTTGTACGGCAGCGCTCGCCTCGTTCCCATATACGCCCGAAGAATCGATGAAGGCGCTCAAACATTTCTATCGCGATTTGGGGAGCAAACTCTGGGGCGTCTACGGTTTTCGTGATGGCTTCAACTTGCGCGAGAACTGGTTCGAAGATGTTTACATGGGGCTCAATCAAGCGCCGATCGTGGTCATGATCGAAAATTACCGGTCGGGTCTGATCTGGCGCTTGTTCATGTCGAATCCGGAGATCGAGCCCGCGCTCAGGGCCATCGGCTTCGAACGCGATGAGTAGAGCGTGATGCACTTCTTCGAGCGATAGTCGTTCCTCATGTCGTTGCACTTCGATCAAGCATCGATCACGCCATCGATGCGCGCACGGCTACCGAACGACACTGAAGACGATGACCTAACTGCGCCCGGGAGCATGTCGAAAAAGTTATTGACAAACAGTGACTCGATGTGCTAAACGACAAATTACCCTCGCATTGACAGCGCGCGTCGATCGAGCCTGCCAGACTAGACAAGCCGTCGCGCGCTGGTCCAGCTCCCTAACGCTCGCTTTTGACGAAAGCCGCAACCACTCATGATCTACACTGCGGCGAAGGAAGTTTCGAGATCTCTCCCTGTTTGATTGTGTCAATGTCGAGTTCAGATCGATCTCAGCTGAGCATCACCAAGCAAGAAGAGTTTGAGCTTTGCCCATCCCCTGTGTGAATACAGGAGAAGTACATGCGAAATAGCATCCGCCGCCACACTTGGTCAGTCACTTTCACTGAAAGCGGAGATTCAGCCACCTCGCCTTTTGACTTCATCGCGCTTTGTTTCTGGCGCTCACTCGCCTCGTTATCGTGTTTGGTCCTGATTCTGATCGGAACCGCCGTCGTCGGAGCGACGCCGCCCTGCGCGCCACTGCCAATGGGGGCCGTCGGCTGGTGGCCGCTCAACGAGCAGAACGGAGCGACTTCGATCAGCGAAGTGGTCGGCGGGCACACGGGCGTGCCAGTGAGCGGTCCGGTCGGACCGCTCGGTTCCAACTCGCCGGCGCCCGTCACAGGCATGGTCGGTGGCGCGCTCCACTTTTATCAAGCGAACACCTATGTGCGCGTTCCCAACCATCCGGCGTTGAACTTCGGCGCGGGTAGTTTCACCATCGACGCATGGATCAATCCCGTTCAGGTTAACGCGCAGCTTTATCAACCGATTGTCGAGAAGGCGCAAGCGCTCAACACGAGCGGAACCAGCGTCGCCGGTTACAAGCTCTTCGTCAAGAACGCCAAGGTCCATTTCGCCATCTCCGACGGCACGAGCGTCGCGGTCGTGTCGGCGAACATCGCGTATGGCACGTGGCAGTTCGTCGTCGCCGAACGCGCCGGCAACACGCTTCATCTCTTCATCAACGGCACGCTCGCGGCGACGGCGACGCTTTCACCTGGGTTCGGTAGCACGAGCAATGGTGCGGATCTGCTGATCGGTGGGATTACGCCGCTCGGACTTCCCACGGTGCCAGCCATCGGCGAAATCGATCTCGACGAAGTGGAGCTGTTCAACCGCGCGCTCATGCCAGCGGAGATCCAGGCGATCTACAATGCTGGGTCAACTGGCAAGTGCACCGCCGCTTCGGGGCAGCCCGATCCGGCGGTGAACAAAGTGATGATCAATCCATCGACTGGACCGGTCTTCCCGGGCCAGCAGATCAGCTATCAGATTACGGTGAGCAACCTCGGCTCAGCAGCGTTTACGGCTTCTTTCGTTGGGGTGAGCGATCCCATTCCGGCCAGCTTGACCGGCGTCACGTTCGCGGCCCCGCCGCCATGGAACTGCAGCTTGAGCGGCAACGCGCTCATGTGCCAGTATCCCGGACCGGTGACGTTGAATCCGGGGCAGCAACTTCCGCCCATCACCGTCACCGCCACCGTGGGCGCGGGCGTCGCTGGGATCAAGAATTGCGCGCGCATCTTCTTTCCGGGCGGCGTCGTAGATGCTAACCCAAATAACAACCTCGCGTGCGACGCGCAGCAGATTGCTTCGTGCGTTGCGCCCCCGCCGGGCATGGTCGCGTGGTACTGGATGGATGGAAGCGCCATCGACACCACGATTCTCGGCGGTTTCAACAATCCATCGGCGACCAACGCGATCAGCTTCACCGCGGGCAGGGTTGGCCAAGGCGTGACGTTTGGCACGGGCGGTTACATCGACATCCCACACTCGCCAGCGCTCGCCAATCAACAGTTCACCGTGGATGCGTGGGTCGAGCCGCAAGGCGCGGGACCGAACAATGACTTCTGGGGGAGCGTCGTCGTGCAGAAAGGGCTTTCGCCATCCATGGGCGGAAACCTCAACGTTTCGCTCTCGGTGTGGTGGGGCGCGCAGCAGCAGCGATTCGTCTTCGGGTTCGGCAACATCAACACCGAACGGATCGTCTCCAGTTCGACCTCGCTGCCCGGTCAGTGGCATCACGTCGCCGCAACCTACGATGGCAACACCTTCAAACTCTACGTCAACGGCGCGCTCGCGGCGCAGCAGGCGCTCGTAAAAACGATCACCTATGATCCGGCGACGCCGTGGACCATCGGTTCGACGTCGGCTCCGTTTCGCTCCGCGGGTTTTCCGCGCACGTTCAATGGCATCATCGACGAGGTGGAGATCTTCAACCGGGCGCTCACGCAGGCCGAGATTCAAGCCATCTACAACGCCGGAGCAGCGGGCAAGTGCAAGGCGACGCTTGCGAATCCCAATTCGCCTTCGTCCACGTCGCGCCGCGCGCAAAGGCGGAGGAACCTGATATTAGGCGTCGCGGGCACGGCGCTCGGAGCGGTGCAGATCTTCCAGCGGCGTCGCAGTCAGAGCGCCCCGCAGCCAACGGACAAGGTCGGTACGCCGACGAAAACGCAACAGCAAAGGCGACCATGAACATGCAGGCTTTTCGTCACGGAGGCGAACCGGTTTCATGCAATCATTCGATCCCGAAAGGAGGAAGTTTTATGGAAAGTCTCACCCCATCTACCCAATCTTCACGCCAGCGAAGGAGAGCGCTCGGCGCAGCGCTTCCATTAGCGCAGCTTATTGTTTGCTTGACGATCGGCGCGGCGAGTGCGCCTTCTCAGGTCATTAACCCGAATCCGATCCCTTTGCCGTGTATGCGGGTGCCACCAGGCATTGTTGCCTGGTGGCCGATGGACGACCCTAATGGGAGCACCCTGTTGAAAGACATAATTGGGAACAACAACGCGAGTCCCCAGAAGTCGCCTGTGGGGTCGGCACAAGCGCCTCAACCGACGGCGGGTAAAGTCGGTGGCGCGATCAACTTCGCCAAGTACTCTGGATCTGGGTACAGCGGCGCCATCGTCACCAACATCAGCAGTCAGCTGGCGTCAGTCGGATCTGCCGATCTCTCCATCGATGCGTGGATCAAATTCCCGCCGACGTCGGCCCCGGGCGGGCGGCACTACATCATCAACAAGTACGACGCCCCAAACAAAAAGGGTTACGCGCTCTACATTGTGCGTCCCCCCAGCAGCAGCTCTTCGTATCTGGAGTTTTTGTGGGGCGACGGCAACAACGTTTCGACAGTGCAATCGAGTGCATCCCTTACGCCTAATCAATGGCACTTGGTTGCTGTGACCTTTGCGCGCAACGTCGGCGGGAACGCGCTCGTCGTCCGCCTGTACGTTGACGGCGTACAGCAGGGAGTGCAAACCAGCAACGTGTCGAACTTGGGGTCGCTCGTCAACGCCATCGCGATGATGATCGGTCACCAGCCGAGTTCGGTCGATGAGCCGATCGCCATCGATGAACTGGAGATCTTCAATCGGGCGCTCACGACGCTAGAAGTGCAGCGTCTTTACAGCTTCGGTTCGAGAGGCAAGTGCAGGTTCAAAGTGATCAACCCGAATCCCAACACCAATCCGAACTGAGGATGGAGATGATCTTGCAGAAAAGAGAAACGAATGCGCTTCGTCTCGGTTTGCGCTCGCTCCGTTGAGAGCGAGCGCAGCATTGAGCGCAAGGTTGAGTCACTGTTGTTTGATCAACTCAGCCCGAAACACGAGGGAAAAATACCCTAAGCAGCAGGCTATGTGCTTCAACTAGTCGGAGAGGGACAATCTCTGTGAACGAATTAAAAGTTCAAGTTTAGGGGAGATCGAGTACATCGAATCTTTCGTTCAGGCGCGAAGCGGCAGATGGAAGTTCATCTTTTACTCTTTTGAAGAGGGAAGAGTCGGCGAAGCGAGATTTCTCTCCCGTCCTAAACGTTCGGAGCATTTCGATCATCATGCTGGTGCGCCCTTGCGGCGTTTGATCTCGTTCATCATTACGTCCTTTTCCACTACGCACTCTCTTTCCAACTCTTGTATGGCATCGAGTATGCGCACGAACTTCTGACCGAAAGATGTCAACCTATATTCAACGCGCGGCGGTATTTCGGGATACGCGCAACGTTCGATGATTCGGTAGCGGACTAGCTTTCGCAACCTTTCGTTCATCACCTTGGCCGTCAAGCCTTCAATGCCCCGTTCGATAGCGCCGGGCCGACACACGCCTTGCCGGATCAACTCTATGATGGTCAACGTCCACTTGCAACCTATGACATCTTCAACCATGCGGCTGACGGTCGGCCTTAAGGGCGATTCGGCCGGTGCGATCTTCCCTCTCGCTTTCATAAATTTACACCGAAAAGTAACTACCTAACCGAATTGTGCCTACTTACAAGGCTTCCCCCGTTCAGCTAAATTGTATGACACACCACGACGATGGTGAAACCAAGATGGTTGACGGAGGACGCAAGATGAAGGAGAACAAGATCGCCGGTTACACTTATGGGACCGATGAAGTGGCGCGCTCGCCTTTGAACGAACAGGAGTTCGACCTGCTCAAGCAGACCGTGCTCTTCACGGATGAAGACGTTCGTTATCTGCGGATGGCGGGCGAGGTGCTTGCCGATCAGGTCGAGGATGTGCTGGATGTGTGGTACGGCTTCGTCGCTTCACATCCTCACTTGGTCTATTATTTCAGCGATCGCGATGGGAAGCCGATCCCGGAGTATCTGACCGCCGTGCGCGCGCGGTTCGGCCAGTGGATACGGGATACGTGCTCCGCGCGTTATGATCGGGCTTGGCTCGATTACCAGCAGGAGATCGCGCTTCGTCATACGCGCGCCAAAAAGAATCGGACGGACGGGGTCGAGTCGATCGCCGATCACATCCCTCTTCGCTACATGATCGCGTTTATCTACCCGATCACAGCGACGATCAAACCGTTTTTGGCGAAGAAGGGGCACGCCGAAGAGGATGTCGAAAAGATGCATCAAGCGTGGTTCAAGTCGGTGGTGATGCAAGTCGCGCTGTGGAGCGCGCCATACGCTAGACCGGGAGACTTTTGATCCCAGAGCAAAGCCTTGAGCGATACGGGCGAATCGCCATTTGCCCGCTTTGACCGGATAGAGCACATCTTCCGATGAAAACTTCTTCATAAAAACCGGTTTCGCTTTCGAGCACATTCTCGTTCCCATCGAGAGAAGATTTCAGGTATTTTTATCTCGATGGCGAGAGGCTGGATCGTTTCAGCTCTGTTTTTGCCGATCGTGATGAGCGGGTGTACAACGGCAAGTCGCGGGCCTGCCATCAGCGTTTCGCACACGATCACGCCGGATGCGATCTATGTCGCTGATTCGAGCGGGCGCATACATTCTTTCGGCACAGATGGTCGCGAAGCGTGGGTTTACCCGTTGGCCGATGAGTTAGCCCGCTCCTACGGGCGGAGCTCGCGTGATTTTCAGGTACAGTCACTGGTCGCCGAAGGCGATAAGCTTTACGGCCTTGCTGTGCAGTTGACCGGCGGACATGCTGGCGAGGTCTATCTCTTCGCGCTCGATGGCGCACGCCTCGCATGGCGACAGGTCGTGCCGACGCCAACTCGGCAGGGAAGGGCCTTGGCTGTCGGCGCGCAAGCGCTTTTCATGGCGGGTGCTGACGGCGCCTTATACGCTTTTTCGCTCGCGGACGGTCGTTTGCTCTGGCAGCATCAGACGAGCGGTGGACCGCTCGGGCCGCCGCTGGTCGGCGCTGACGGAAACGTTTACGTGGTTGGCGCGGGCAATCGCTTGCATGCCATCTCGCCCGACGGACGGGAATTGTGGCGCGTTGAGGTGCGTTAGCTTAGTCGCTCAAGAAGAGGATAGAACGCGAAGAGGTCGTAATTGCTGCGGATTTGAAGCTTGATCTTTAAGTCCTTTCATCCATCTTTTCCAGCCTTTCGGCATCTGATGCGAGTGGCAGGTCTGCGACTCGGACGGGGCGTCAGTTAAAAGAAGAAAGCGCGCGATTTCGTTAAGCCTCAACCTACGGTGAAACGCTAGCTCAATCTCCCACCTTACGTCATCAGTCACACCAAGCGCTTGAGCGAAAGTCCAAAACTTTACTGGTACGGCTTTGAGGGGTCGACCTTGCGGGTGGAAACGCGCCCGCTGGCGCTCAACTTGAGAAAATCGTGCTCGACGATTTTCTGTGTTGGCGTAACTCGCGCTGCAAGCAGCGGGAGATGCTTCACTGGCGGACAGTGGCGGACGAAGAAATCAACCTCGTGATTGAAGCTGACGGTAAGCTACTACCGTTCCTAAAATTATGGACATTTATCCACGACGTCAACCGAACGGACACTGCCCGCGATTCGCGTTCGGGAAT
>CAKZOF010000336.1 GCA_937135995.1 uncultured Pyrinomonas sp. | reverse complement strand
GGGCTGACCCACTCGACATACGCGCCCGGCTCGTACTCGGTGAACATCTCCACGGACTGCAGGGTGACTACGTTCTGCCACGCCGGCGCCCGCAATCTGGCCGTTTCGGTGAACCACCGTCAGGAGTCGGGCGTGGGCAGGGCGCAGGGGGCCAGGGGATCCTCAGCCACCACCGGGATCATCGCCGGCGCCTGGCCAGCGTACCGCGCCTTGCGGTCGGCGTCGAACTGGGCCTGCACGGTTGCGATGAAGTCGGCGCGGATCAACCGTCGGGTGTTCCGGTGGCCGCTGATGAGTGGGACCTGGGAGGCGACACACCTGATGCGGCGGTCGATCGCGCCCAGCACCAGGACGTGCCCCCCCGCTGTAGCTGGACCCCCACACGCCGATCCGTGCAGCGTCGATCTCAGGCAGCGTCTGGGCAAAGGTGATGGCGTCGCGGTAGTCCCAGACCTGCCGCCAGGGGTTGATGTGCTGGCGAGGCTCGCCGTCGCTGGCTCCGAAGTTGCGGTTGTCGAACACCAGCGAATAGCCGAGCGTCGAGGTCAGGCGGCTGCCGATCTCGTCGCACAGGTAGCGGCCCTCGCCGTGCGCGATGGGGATCGCGATGGGCCGATCGGGCACGCAGCGGGTCCACAGGCTGGTACGGTTGCCGGCCGCCAGCCACACCGTCTTGCACACGAACTTCTCGGACAGGTTCCGCATCAGGGCGCCCGGCAGCAGGCCGGCCTCGCACAGAACCTGAAAGCCGTTGCAGACGCCGATCACCGGCCGCCCCTCGGCGGCGAAGCGGCGCAGAAAGGCCGCCACTGTCTCCACTTCGGGCACGCTGCGGCACGCCAAAGCCGTCTCGCGCGTGCCCAGCAGATGAATCAAGCGCGCCAATTCGACGCCGCTCAAACGATCCACCGGCGTCTGGCGCGCAAGATCAAAGAGCGAAACGAAATGCCGGAGAAAAGCCGACCAGACGACGGCCGCGAGATCGGCGGATGCGCCCTCTTCAACAACGTGATCGCCCTCTGCTTCCGGTCGGCCAAGCGCTGCCCGGACTGCGCGCCGCGTCGCCGCCGACAAACGAGCGAGCAAGATGCGCTGCACGTACGCCGGTTCTTCGCGCAAGCGTTGGGCGATGTGCGAGGGATGGATCGTCTCGTCCAGCTCCCAACGAGATCGGGCGATGAGGTGCAGTTTGTGGTCCACCCATTCTTGTCTCTTCGCTGGCGGCAGTTGTTCATACCATGAAGCGCGCCGCTCCAGCGCTGCGCGTGCTGACGGTTCCATTGCCGTGAGCGCAGCCAGTGCGCGCGCCGTCTCGTCCGTGCCGCCATTCGTTTCGTCCCGCACGGAAAACAGGGCGAGCGCGAGCAACACATCGGTCCGCGTAAGTTGCGCGAGAGGGTGCATGATCAGTTCGAACCTTGTTCGCGGTTGCCCACCGCAGCTCGCTATCGATGACGATGGGCCAGTCAACTCGCTTTGCGGCCCCGCTCTTCCGTCAACAACGGGCGAGCGCTGGGTCTTGTCGTTTTATCTTCTGGCGACGAGATCCTTCGTCGAACGTTCGCCTTCTGCTGCTGCGTCGCCTTCGGCCTCCTCTTCTGTTTCGCCTTGCGCTTGACGTAGCGCGGCCAGTTCGGCGCGCTGGCGTCGGCTCTGGAGAAACAACACCAGAAGAACGCAAGCCAAAATGATGATCAAGGCGAAAGCCGCAGCGAACAGAAGATTGTTGTTGCGCCGCGCGCGGAGTTCATCGTACGGAACAGGGCGCGGCGGCTGTTGCGACATGGTCACGCTGACGTTTTCAGGCTTCAAACGCGGCACCGCCTTGGCGACCATGTTCTGCACCTGCCGATCGTTGAAGGCCGGTTGCTGATCCCGGTGCACAATCAACACCGAAGCGCTCGGTTCGGTCTTTTCGATCTCCAAGGTTTGATCACCTGGGACGACCAAATTAACGATGACGCGCGTTACTCCCGGCAAAGCCCGCAACTGGCGTTCGATGTCGGCCCGTAGACGGCGTTGTTCTTCAGCGCGGCGCGCTTCTTCGCTGCCCGGAAACAGCGATGATTCTTTGTTCGGCGTCTCCTCGGGTCGCGGCAGGCCGTGATCGCGCAAGACCTGCACCGCCAGTTGAAAGGTCCCACTGCCGAACATTCCTTCTTTGACGACGATGCTCCACCGCTTCGCCTCGCCTTCAGCGGTTTCGACCTTCTCCGCCTCGATGCCGTTCTCCCTAAGCACGTCGATGATCTCGATGGCATCCACTTCGTTCGAGACCGTGGCGACCGTCTTCTCTCCGCAAGCGCTCGACAAACAGATGGACAACAAAAGCCCTATCATCGCCCAAGTGCGCCTGCTTACTATCCACCTTCTGCACATAAAAACCACCTCTGCTCGCCATCCGTCTCGCGTCGCTTGCGCGGCGTCGCCGCCGAGCCATTATAAACGCCCCTTCGAAAATGGTCACCGTCTTCGTGGGCGGACCATGTTTGTTCAAACAAACTTTTGCCGCCGACAGCGGCGAGAACTTTTTCGCGTCCTGAAACGCGCCCACTGCGTTATAATCAGCCGGGCGCTCAGGACAAGCCTGAATCTAGGGTGGCAGCATGCAAGATCACTCTTCGTCGCCGGCCATGGATCGCGATGCGCTGATCGAGAAATATCGACAGTACGCACGCTCGCTGGCCTCCAAGATCATTCAAACGCTTCCGCCGCAATTGGAAGTCGATGTAGAAGAGGTTTACAGCTACAGCGATCTTGGTCTTGTGGAAGCAGCATCGCGTTACGATCCGCGGCGCGGCATCTCTTTTACCACCTTCGCTTACTACCGCATCAAGGGGGCGATTTACGACGGGCTACGCCAGGCAGGCGTCACCATTCGTCTTCGAGACCACAATTTCGTTTGGACCGACAACTTGAATAACCTATTGCAAGCCGCTGCCGACGACGAACAAGTGACAGCCGAGCGAGCGTTGCTTTCCGTCGAAGACGAGATAAACGAGGTCCAATCGCTCATCGAGGATTTGATTCCGGCTTACCTATTGTCGGTCTACTCACCAAAGGCAGCGAACAAACTGCAAAATCCGATGTCACCGGCGGACGAAGCGGAACAGAGCGAAATAGTCGAACTCATCATGGAACTCATTGCCAAGCTTCCAGCCAAAGAACGAGAAGTGATTGAAGCGGTCTATCTGCAGTTTGAGCCGATGATGCGCGTGGCCGAACGGATGGGTGTCAACAAATCGTGGATTACCCGTCTCCATGCCAAAGCCATCCGCCGTCTGCGTGGTATGTTGCGACACAGAGGCTTGCTCGTCGAAGAACCGGAGGAAGATTGAACGCTCCCGAGCTGCTGCCGATCAAAGAGAGATCGGATACGCGGTGCAGAGGCGGGTGCTTGACGACACGAAGCGGCGATCCCGTCGATCAAAGAAGAGCCAAAGACTTTCGGGTGTTTTCCTGCGCCCCTCACAGTTCAAGTCAGCGCAGGCTCGTCCTACAGTATCACACAACCAACGCCATTATGCGCACCGCACTCGTGCACCGACGCGCGCCGATCACTACTTCGCAGCAGAGCGTCGCGCCGCAGCCTGCGCGCCACTAATCGCCCCCAGAGAACACAGGCTGCGTGAAGGCGCTTGAACCGCGTGCCCCGCACGGCTCGCGCGCCGACGCGAACGCTCTGCTCCACGAAGCTCGCGCCGAACGTTTCCGGCGCGAGCTTCGAACCGAAATCACCTCTGCGTGCATTCGTTCTGACTATGTTTGCAGTCCGCTGCACGCTTGACATACGGCTTGATCCACTCCCAATCAACATCCTCGTCCGGTCGGTACTCACCTTCTATTCGCCCCGGTGGACGGTCTGGGCCAGGTGCAGGGCGTGGTCCCACGGCCTATGCGCCCTCTCTTCCCGGCGCACGAGCGCCACTATGGTGACCTTGCTGCCTGGATCGAGCTTCAGCCCGACGGTGGGTCTTGCACCTGTTGACAACGCGCGCGGCTTCCTCGCCTTGTCCTTCGGCTCGACCGCTCGGGCTGGTCGCGAGACGCGCCTTGCAAGCTTCCCTGCAAGCGCCGGTCCCACCGTGCTATTTCTTCGAGCCGTAGGGTCTATGACTTTTGCGCGTCGTCCGCTCGACCCTGTTGCGACCGCTGTGCGGCTTCGCGCAACGTCAAAAGCAGCGCGCGCGCACGCAAGGTTGCAGGTCTTTCGCCTTGTGGGTCGAGTTCCACAGCGGCGCGTAGGTCGGAGATCGCCTCGGCCAATTGACCACGGCTCAAAAAGGCCTCGCCGCGACCGGCCAGCGCGTCCACGTTGCTGTGATTGAACTGCAACGCCGACGAGAACTCTTTGATCGCCGCTTCAATCTCGCCGAGCCGAAAGTGAACCGCGCCCAGATGACAATGAAAGACGCTATCGAAAGGATCGGCGGCGACCAACCCGCGATATATCGCCCGGGCCTCTTCCAACTTTCCGCGGTTCATCAGTTGGTAGCCGACGTTGGCTATCTCGTACTGCTTCTCTTTGTTCATGCCGATCAGATCGGCCAAGGTGATCTCGCCGCGCGCAAGCCTCTCGGCCAACTCCGGCGACATGTTCACTTTGCCGTTGTCGCGTGAATCTGTCTGCATTGTCGCCTCCTCGTGTCGCTCGCTCCGCCGATGCGCCTTGCCCAAGGCAGCGTTCGACCGCGCCGCTAGCCCCCTTTGATCGGCGCGGTCGAACGAGACGACGACGAAAGCTCTGGTTAGACGTACTGCGCGTACGAACGATAAGCCGAAAGCTGCTCGGTCAGGCGCAGGAACCGCCCGAAAGCCGTCAGCATGTCGGCCAGCGCGCGAAACGCATTGGCCAGTGTCTCCATGTGCTTTCGCCGATCGTAGGGCATCTCACGATCCAGATAGCTGCCGTTGTCGTCGTAGTACGGATTGAAACCGCTGCTCAGCGGACGCCAACCGTCTTGCCACAGCCCGAAGAAGCTCTTCATCAACGAGTTGACGAAGTCCGCTCCGCCTTCGTAGGCCGTCTTGCCGTAGATATCGCCGGGATAGAGTTCGCCACCGAGTTTGAAGGACTCGCCACCGTTCTCGCTGCCGACGATCTCGCGTCCCTCGAACGACCAATCGTCCGACTCGCGCCCCATGCGAAAGATGTCGCCTTTGAAGCGATCGCGATACAGGTGGCCGTCCTGCGTGATGGTGCCGATTTTGCCCACGCCCTTGTCGATGTCCGTGACGACGACGCGATCTACGCCGTTGATGATCTCCAACTGCCCCGTGACGGTCATGCCTGGCGCGCCGCCCGGCACCGTGGTCACGTTGATCTGCGTGCCATCAGGAAGCATGAAGATGGAGTTGCGTTTGAAATCCCAATCCGCAGTCCCGTCGCGATCGCCCTCGTCAACATGCGGATCGCCCCAGATGCGCGTCCATTTCCCATCCGGCCCCGTGATCTTCCACTCGTACTGCCCGATCATCTCGATCTTATAGCCGCCGGGGGTGATCACGGTGTTGCCTTCCGTCTTGAGACTGCCGGCTGGGTGGTAAGAGTCGCTCACCGTCGGCGCGCTCACCGGGGCCGGTTGCGTGAAGGCGTAAGAGCCGACCTCGGTGCCGGCCAGCGCCGCGAGTTTTTCCGCGAAGTTGCCAAAGGCCTGCGCCAGTTCGCTCGCCGCGTCGATGAACTCCAGCAACCGTGGATCCACACGGCTGTCCCAGAAGGGATTGAATCTCAAGCTAGCCAAGTAGTTGGATGAAATGAAGTTGGTCCACATGTTCTCTCCTCCCTCAAGAGTTTTCGAGCCTCAATCCAGAGCTCTGTGAACCCAGACCTCTGGATTTTTAATTACTCTCTAATATTATTATCGGCAGTTTGCCGAAAATGTTTCCTGTTTTTTTATTTGGCGAAACACATATCGCGCGTTCCGACAGCCGGTTTGCTCTGTCCTAACAAAGCCATCGAAAAGTCGAATCCACTGGCCTGTTGGAGCTTGAAGCGCTTCCACGCGGCATTCGCTTCGCTGGGAAATTAATCGGGGTCCAAGCAAGGCGGGCCACCTTGCACAGGCAACTCGTCAGTGGAGGGATCTGTGTGCCTTTTCCGGTTGAATTCAGCTATCAACGTTATCGGACGCAAAACTGTTGCCCGTCTGGTTCGACTTGAATCGACGGTCGGGAACTAGGTTTTCGGTCAAGCTAAAACAAGCCAGGCGCTTTGAGAGACCCCCAAATTATCTGAGAGCGAGCGCGAAACTGTTATCGCATAGTTAGAGTAAAAACTTATCTCACCTGATTCATTTTATTGTTTTCAAAGAATTTCATCCTCTTCCATACCTCTTCCTTTGCGCATTTAGTAGGCAACATTTTCCGCCAAGCGCCGATAATAATAGTAGAAGCTTTTATGCCGGGGTCTGCCCTGACAAGCAGCCTCAGCACAACTGAATCGAGGAGGAAGCAGCATGAGTCACAAGATCGAGCAGTTGCCTGCCACGCTGCTGCCACCGACCAGCGGCACCGCGCCCCGCCCGGCGGCTGGTCAGCCCTTTGCCGAGGTGGCGGCGCGCGTAGCGCAACAACAGTCCGACGCACAGATCGGTCAAGCGTTGCAGCAGGAGCTAGCGGCGCGCTTGGCGCGGCTGCCGGCAGGTGCGCCAGCGGTGCAAGCGTTGTTGCCGGAGTTGGTCAGCGGGCAGCGGCGATTGGCGTTGTTGCGCGAGGCGCTGAGTCGGGCCGGGCGCGTGCCGACGGCGCGCGAGGTGGGGGCGTTGCGGCAGGTGGAGGCCGAGTGGCAGGCGGTGGAGGCTGAGATGTGGTCCAACCGGGAGTTGAGCATGGCGGAGCTGTTGGCGCTGCAGGCGCGGTTGTACCAGGTGACGCAGCACATCGAGGTGCTGAGCAAGGTGGTCGATCAGGTGACGGGCGGCATCAAAACCGTCCTCAATACCAACGTATGATCAGCGACGAAGCGATGACGAGGAGAATTGAGATGAGATTCAATCAGGTGCAGATCGACGACGAAACGTTGCGCGTGATGCTCGAAGCCGGGGCGCTTCTGCGCGACGCTGGCAGGTTGGACGAAGCAGAGAAAGTATTTCGCGGCGTGCGCGAGTTCGCGCCATCGTCCGATGTGCCGCTCGTCGGACTCGGCAAACTCGAACTGCAACGCGGGCGTCACGACGAAGCGCTCGTGCTCTACGATGAAGCGCTGCGATTGCGTCCCGATAGCTCCTATGCCCGCGTTCACCGCGCCGAAGTTCTTCTTGCTCAAGGCAAGCGCGAAGAAGCTGAAACAGAACTGCGCGAACTGATCGAGCAGGATCCAACTTCTCCACACGCGCGCACGGCGCAAGCTTTGTTGGACGCTGCGGATCTGATCTGCGGCAATGCACCGAAAGACGAATGATTAACTGCCCGAAAGCGGCGAAAAGTGGATCGAGCGCGAGCAGTTCTTGTAAAATCGTCGTGAAGTTCATCCGAGGAGATCGTCGAAGAGATGAAGATTCGTCGTCCGGGGTCGCCTCTGAGTGGCGGCGCAGAACCGTTGGAACCGCTCGATCCGAAAGATCTGGAGCGCGCGGTCAAAAGCGAGCGTTTCGCTTCTACGCTGTCGAACGTCGAAGCGCAACTCGGCGCGCAACAGACAAGCGGAACGCCGAATCCGGTGCGCACAGCGCTGGAGCAGATCGCGCGCAACGCCGATCTATTGAGCAACGAGGGGGCAGCGCAAGCAGTGCGCGAATCGGCTCGTTTCATGATCCGCTCACGCCTTCGTCGGCGATTCAGAGAGTCGGCGCAAGGGCGCGAACTCGTGGACGATCTCTCCGAGTTCGTCGCATCCGATCCGTTGCTCCATTCCAAGATACTCACCATCTTGCAGAAGCTGAAGGTGACTTAGAGCTCGTAACGGAAGGGTCGAGAGATGTCTGGAGAGAAGACCGAACAACCTACCGAGAAACGGTTGCGCGACGCGCGCCGCAAAGGGCAAGTCGCTCGCAGTCATGACTTTTCTTCGGCAGTTGTCTTCATCGCAGCCATCGCCATCTTGTGGATTGCGGGCGGCTACATCGGCGCTTTGATGCTGCAAGCGACGCGTGGCTGGCTCGAGCACGCTGCTGCCTTCAAGGGCGAGATGAGCCTAGCGGTAGCGCTCGATGCACTCTGGGGCGGAACCAAGGTCGGCGCGCTGGCACTGGCCCCGTTGTTCGGCGCGCTGCTTGTCTTCGCTTTCTTGTCAAACTACGTACAAACTGGCGCGATCTTCACTTTCGAGACGATCAAACCGCAGTTTAATAAACTAAATCCAGCAGAAGGGTTTAAACAGAAATTTCTCAAGGCGCGTCCTTACATCGAACTCGCGAAGACGATCATCAAGATCATCATCACTTCATGGATCGTCGGCTGGGCGTTGTGGGATGCGCGTTTAGGAGTCGCCCACGCACTCCGTCTCAAACCGAACGAGGCGGCCATCTACGTCTTTTCGCTCGTTCTCAACATCGGCTTCAAAGTCGGCATTGTCTTTCTGCTCATCGGCGCGGCAGACTATTTTCTTCAGCGGTTTTTGCACCGTCGCGATCTGATGATGACCAAGCAAGAGGTGCGCGAAGAATATAAAGAGACCGAAGGCAACCCGCTTCACAAGAGCGTGCGACGGCAACGACATCGCGAGATCGTCATGCAGAGCCTGGTGGCCGCCGTCAAACGCGCCAACGTCGTGGTCGTCAATCCGACTCACGTCGCCGTCGCGCTCGAATACCAGCGCGAGACGATGAACGCGCCGGTGGTGGTGGCCAAAGGGGCCGAACTGATGGCGGCGCGCATTCGGCAAATCGCCGAGCAAGAAGGAGTTCCCATCGTGCGCGACGTCCCTCTGGCGCGCGCGCTCTACGATCTAGAGATCGACGAGGAGATCCCGGAAGAACTCTACGAAGCGGTTGCCATCGTGCTCCACTGGGTTTCTCAACTGGCAGAAGAAGGACGCCGAGCTTGATCCCTTCGACGAACGAGCTTTCAACAGCGCGAAGCGGATCGAGCGCAACGAACGCAGGAGGTGAATCATGGCAGAGATTTCGGGCATCGGCAGCGGCGGTGTGTTGCCGCAGAGTCAAAATCAGATCGGCGGCGAACGCAATGCGGCGACGCAAGTCAACCCCGCCAACCTACCGGACCCCAACGCCCCCGTGGGACAACCCGGCCCGCTCGGGCAACCAACAGGCGTGCCGATTCCACCGGGCCAACAACCAGTGGTCCTGCCCGAAGTGCTGACGGGCAGCCACCCGACGCAGATGATCGCCGCCGAACAGATGCGCGCGCGCGGCGGCGCTTCCGCGGTGGAAGAGCTTCTCGGACTGAACAAACAGCCCACCATCATGGGCGCGCTGGCTGCGCCGCCGGGCAACAGCGAAGCGCTGCGCCACATCACGCCAACCATGCGCCGCGCCATCATGCGTAACTTGCTCGATAAACAGCGCGAACGCATGCGTCGCGTCGTCGCCCTCATGCAGCAGGAGCGCCAGCGCGAGCGAGACGGCGAAGAAGAAGCAAGCGACCGAGCACGCGAAGAACTGTTGCTTGCCAAACTTGAAGAGGCGCAAAAAACGCGCGCTCATGCGGAACTGAGCAAAGTGGCGCAGATGCTCGAACTGCTCGACGAGCTGCTCGCCATGCAAGACTACGCCATCAGCCAAATGGGAACCTTTGCTCACGGTTAGCCGACACTTCGCTTCGCCTACGGAGCAAAAGGACTCGCGCTCCGGCATGACGGCCGCCCGACCGAACTTCTTTTCGCCTACGGAGCGAAACGCTGAATCGCTCGACTTCCGGGCGGCGGATAGCGCCGTTCCGCCGCATCGAGCACCAAAATCCAATCGAGCGCTTCGCCCGGCGTCGGCGTGATGAACCGCCGAATGCCGC
>CAKZOF010000335.1 GCA_937135995.1 uncultured Pyrinomonas sp. | reverse complement strand
GAGCGGCCCTTCGGTTTTGTAGGCGATCCAGTGCGCCCCGTGCACAGCGAGCGTGGCGAAGGCGAGCAATCCAGTGAGCACCGTGTACCAATCGAGGATGCCGGGTTGCGGCCCGACCCGGAAATCGGTCCACAAAGGCGCGAAGAAGAACCCTCGCTCATCGAGCGGCACGCCGCGGACGACGTTGCCGATCGCCGCGCCAAAGAAGACCGCGAGCAACAGGCTCGACGCGCTGAAGACGAAATCGAAGAACTCGCGCCACAATGGGCTATCGACATGCGAGCGGAGTTCGATTCCGATGCCGCGCAACATCAGCAGCCAGAGGACGATCATCAGCGGCAAATAGAAGCCGCTGAAGCTCGAGGCATAAAGAAGCGGAAAAGCGAAATAGAGCGCGCCGCCAGCGGCGATCAGCCAGACCTCGTTCCCATCCCACACCGGTCCGATGCTGCGCAGAATCAACCGGCGTTCCGTTTCGTCCTTGGCGACCAGAAGATGAATGATCCCGGCGCCTAGGTCGAAGCCGTCGAGCACGACGTAGGCGATCAACATCAACGCGACGAGGATGAACCACAACGTCTCCATCAGGCTTCTCCTTGGCCGTCGATTCGGTGACGAACGACCCTTTCTCTCAGTCGCCCGTTTCGGGCAAGATCTTCGCGCTCGGCGGAATCGCGCTCGGCCCTTCGGAGAGGAACTTCGGCCCGTGTTCGATCTCGCGCCAGATCAAGAAGAGGAAGAGGATGCCGAGCGCCATGTACATCCCCATAAAACCGATCAACGTGAACATCCCGTTGCCCGCCGAGACTGTGGGCGAATAACCCTCGGACGTGCGCATCAACCCATAAACGAGCCACGGCTGCCGTCCGAGTTCGGCGGTCATCCACCCGGCGGTGTTGGCGATGTAAGGGAACGGGAAGCTCAACATCAAGACCCAAAGCATCCAGCGCGCTTCGTAGAGCCGCCGTCGCCAGAGCAGAAAGGCCGCTACCACCGCGATCGCGATGAAGATCGTTCCCAGCCCGACCATGATGTGATAGCTGTAGTAGAGGAGCGGGATGTTGTCGGGCCACTGGTCGCGTGGGAAAGCATCGAGACCTTTGACTTCAGCCTCCCACCGGCGATAGGTGAGAAAGCTCAGCATCTTCG
>CAKZOF010000334.1 GCA_937135995.1 uncultured Pyrinomonas sp. | reverse complement strand
AGACCGGCGATGATGCCGACGGCGATGACCCACAGCACTTCCGCTTTGAAGCGCACGAGCGCGATCATGGTCGCGGCGCTCAGGGCGAGGGCGAACCAGTCCGGCGAGGAGGCAAATCCGTTGGGCCAGACGACGGCGGCGCCGAAGACGAGGGCGAGGTTAAGGATGACGCCGACCACAGCGGCCGTAATGCCCGATAGCGCGCTCGTCAATCGCTGATTCCGGCGCAATTTTTCGACGTATGGCGCGCCCGAAAAGATGAAGACGAACGAAGGCAGAAACGTGACGTAGGTCGTGATCAATGCGCCGAGCACCGCGCTTGCCATCTGTCCCATTCCTTGCGGTTCGTTCCACGCGGCCATGAAGCCAATGAACTGCAAAACCATGATGAGCGGGCCCGGAGTGGTTTCCGCCAGTGCCAACCCGTCGATGGCTTGCGCCGACGAAAGCCAACCGTAGGTCGACACCACTGTTTGCGTTACGTAGGCGAGCGCGGCGTAGGCCCCGCCGAAAGTGACGAGCGCCGCTTTGGAGAAGAACAGGTATTCGGCAACGTGCAGGCTGGTCCAGCCGCGCCATGCTCCGAGCAACGCAAATGGAACGATCCAGAGCACGGCGCCCACTACAAGCGTGCGCGCTAGATGCCCTCTTTTCGCTTCCCCTACTTCATTCGTCGCTTCCGCCGCGAGCGCGTTTGTCGAATGCGCTTCTTTGTGGGGCGCGTCGTCTTTGTAGCGAGCGTGTTGCTCGCGAAGCAGCGCAAGACCCACGACGGCAGCGCCGAGCACGATGAGCGGGAAGGGAACGCGAAACAGGTAGATCGCCACAAAGCTGAGGGCGGCGATGATGAAGTGCGCGCCGCTGTGCAGCGCGCGTCTGCCGATGCGCAGCACCGCTTCGACCACGATGGCGATGACGACGGCTTTGAGTCCATGAAGCACGTTGCTCACCACTGGCAAGTGGCCGTAAGCCGCGTAGACGGTCGAAAGAGCGAGCAGTACGAAGACCGACGGAAGAACGAACAACGCGCCCGCTACGATACCGCCGCGTGTCCCATGGAGAAGCCAGCCGATGTAGGTCGCAAGCTGTTGAGCTTCCGGTCCGGGCAGCATCATACAGTAATTGAGCGCATGAAGAAAACGTGTTTCATCGATCCACCGGCGGCGTTCAACGAGTTCGCGATGCATGATGGCGATTTGCCCAGCTGGGCCGCCGAAAGAGATGAAGCCGAGTTTGAGCCAGAAGTGAAAAGCGGCAGCGAAATCGACGCGCGACACCGGCTCATCGGTTGAAGCGACGTTGGCGTCATCCCGTGGCGCCGCGGGCACCGGGCGCGAAGCGCTCTGATGGCGATCGGTGGTGTGGGTCATGCCTCGCTTCCCGAAGCGTCGAGCGCCGCGACGGCCAGTGAATGGAAACGACGGCGCACGCCGTTGATGTTTGCGAACGGCAACTCGGGCACGTGCGTGCGGTTGGTCAAA
>CAKZOF010000333.1 GCA_937135995.1 uncultured Pyrinomonas sp. | reverse complement strand
CCAGCGGGCAGCGGTTTTCCTTGAAGGTCGAAGTTGAAGTTGGCCGTGTACTGCGTGAACCGCCCGATCAATGCTGTGACCGCGTTCTGCGCGGACGACCTGAAAGCGCGACTGAGCGGCGCGCAGACGTTGGGATTGCTCGTGCAGTAAGCATTGATCGCTCCCGATTCGTTCTGTCCGGCTCCAGCGTAGAACGAAGGATTGGTGATCGCCGAATCGAAGGCGTTGGCGAAGTTGACGCGCTTGTTGCGAATGACGCGGATGTTGGTGCCGAGTTGAACGGTGTGGTTGCCGATGAGCCACGAGAAGTCGTCGACGAAGTTGTGCGTCGGCGTCACGCGACTGAGCGTATAGCTGAACGCGCGTGGCTGGAAGACGAATCGGAACGAGATCGCATTGCCTTGCGTATCGCCTTGATCGGTGAATGCTTCGCGCGTCAACCCGTAGACGAACCGGTTGACGAACCGGCTGCTGATCGTCCACGTGTGTCCGACGGCGATGCCCCACGGGTGCGACCAGAGATCGGGACGCGGCGTGTCGGGGAACCATGGGACGCCGCCGAACAGATCGTGTTGGACGTTAGCCCGCAGATAGAGCGACTGTCGATGGTGATGTTCAAATCGAATCTCGCCGTGTGGGCGTTGAGTTTCGTGCGAATGGGCGCATTGAACCGAAAGCCAGCGGTGTTCAACAAACGATCCGGGCTACTGTCGCCAACGGTGAAATCGTTTGCCGGGTACTTGCGCGCCGCTTCGGCAAACACAGCTACGGCCGCAGGATTGATGCCGACCGGGAAGATGGCGTTCAGCTGGGCAGCGGTCAACGTCGTGATGCCGCCCGAAGTGTTCACGTAACGTAGTTCACCGCGCCCCATGCTCGCAAGCGGAACAATTCGCACGCTGCTCGCGGCGCTGGCATCACGCCGCCCTTCGTAACTGTAAAAGAAGAAGAGGCGGTCTTTGATGATGGGGCCGCCCAGCGAGCCGCCAAAGGTGTTCCGGATCAGTTTGGGGCGCGGGACGCCGGCGCGGTTGTTGAAAAAGTCGTTGGCCGTCGTCACCGTGTTGCGGTGATATTCGAAGAGCGAACCATGAAACTCGTTGGTGCCGGATTTAGTGATCAACGAGATCTGCGCTCCGGAAGAGCGCCCCTGAGTGGCGTTGGCGTTCGAGACGGTCACGCGAAACTCTTCAATCGCCTCGGCGTTGAGCCGCAACACCGTGTTGCGATCGGGTCTTTCGGTGGCCCCGATCAGCAGATCAGACCCCGCGCCGCCAACCGCCGCTCCGCCGACCTGATTGGTCTGCGCCTCGTTGATGTCCACGCCGTCGAGCGTAACGTTGGACTGATCGGCCCGCGCGCCCGCCGTATAACCTTCGCGCGTCACGCCCGGCTGCAGGGTCAAAAGCGCCGCGACGTTGCGCGCCTCGAGCGGTAGTTGCGTGATCTGACGGGTGACGAAGTTGTTGCCGACCGTTGCA
>CAKZOF010000332.1 GCA_937135995.1 uncultured Pyrinomonas sp. | reverse complement strand
TGATCGGCGGCCTGCCGTCCAATCTCGTCGGCTCGCTCACCGGGCTGACGCAGGGTCGCTTCCCGGTCCAGGCCAAGGCGACGTACGCCGGCCAGGTGGAGACGCGCGGCAAGCGCGTGCGCCAGGGCAATGCCGCGATGGTCGTGGAGTCCACCGGGCGCCGCGGCATCAAGGTCTTCTCGCGCGACGACGCGCCGGTCATCGCCGTCAACGACGGCCGGATCGTCGACATCGGCGCCGCAAAGCTCGCCACCTCACCCGAAAGCTTCGATGTCGTCGTACTGCCGAATCTTTACGGCGATATCTTGTCGGACGTCGCCGCGCAGATGACTGGCTCGGTCGGGCTCGCCGGTTCGGCTAACATCGGCACCGAGTGCGCCATGTTCGAGGCGATTCACGGGTCGGCGCCGCGTCGGGCCGGGCAGAACGTTGCCAATCCGTCGGGTTTGCTGCTCGGCGCCGTCATGATGCTGGTCCACATCGGACAAGCGGAGGTCGCCGAACGGATCCACAACGCTTGGTTGCGGACGCTCGAAGAGGGGATTCACACTTACGACATTTATCGCGAAGGGACGAGCCGGCAACGGGTCGGAACGCGCGAGTTCGCCGATGCGGTCATCCAGCGGCTGGGCCAGAAACCCGAACAGCTCAAACCCGTTAGTTACAAAAAGGGAAGCGGCGAAGCTTTCACGACGGCTCCGCTCGTGCGCGAACTTCCGCCCGCGAAGAAGGAGTTGGTCGGCGTGGATATGTTCCTCGATTGGCGCGAAGGGACGGCGGACCAGTTGGGCGAACGGCTGCAACGGATCAACGGCGACCGATTGAAGCTGAAGATGATCACCAACCGCGGCGTCAAGGTCTGGCCCGACGGCTTGCCGGAGACTTTTTGCACGGATCACTGGCGATGCCGCTTCATCTCCGAAAGCGACGGGACGATCACGCACGCGCAGATCATCTCGCTCCTCAAACGCGCTAGCGAAGCCGGATTCGATTTCATCAAGACCGAGAATCTTTACACCTTCGACGGCGAACGCGGCTATTCGCTCGGCCAAGGCGAGTAGATCTTTCGAACCATTTCGCCGCACTCTTCCGCAATCGGGCTGCGCAAGCGAGGTCCGGTTGCGGAAGAGTGCGAAGCGATCCCACGTCCACAGCGATGGAAGAACAGACGAAGGATTCATCAAGCAGTTCGCCGCTCGTCGCGGTCATCATGGGGAGCGCATCGGATTGGGAGACGATGCGCCACGCGGCGACGGTGCTCGAAGAGTTCGGCGTGCCGCATGAATGTCGCGTCGTCTCGGCCCATCGGACGCCGCGCATGATGGCCGAATACGCCACCGAAGCCGAAGGGCGCGGGATTGAAGTGATCATCGCAGGCGCTGGCGGCGCGGCGCATCTGCCCGGCATGGTCGCCGCACATACGGTGCTTCCTGTGCTCGGCGTCCCCATCAAAAGCAAAGCCTTGAAGGGCATGGACTCGCTCCTTTCGATCGTGCAGATGCCGGCAGGCGTGCCCGTCGGTGCACTCGCCATCGGGGAGGCGGGGGCGAAGAATGCCGCGTTGTTAGCCGTCGCCATCCTCGCCAACAAACGACCGGAGCTGCGCGCGAAGTTGCATCGCTTCCGCGAAGAACAAGAACGGAAGGTGCGCGAAGCTCAGCTCGCCCGATGATCGGCCAATCCCCTTCGACAAGCCCTTCGGGATAGCCGCCGCCACGCGCGAGGCTGACTTGACGGGCGTCCGGAATTTCTCGCATCCTCATCACGATGAGCGTGAGAGAACCGATCCTACCAGGCGCGACCATCGGCGTTTTAGGCAGCGGTCAACTGGGCCGCATGTTCGCCATCGCCGCGCGGCGCATGGGTTATCGCGTTCACACTCTTTCGCCCGATTCCGACACACCAACGGGCCAAGTCGCCGATCACGAAGTCGAAGCTTCATATGATGATCTTGACGCGGTCAGAGAATTCGCGCGGCGCGTTGAAGTCATCACCTTCGAGTTCGAGAACGTTCCCGCCGCAACCGTCGAAGCCGCAGCACAGATCGTCCCCGTCCGACCGAGCGGCATCGTTCTGCACACGGCGCAGAACCGTCTGCGCGAAAAGACCTTTCTCGAAAAGAACGGTTTTCCCGTAACGCGCTTTCGCCCCGTCCGCTCATTGGATGAACTGCGGATGGCGCTGGTTGAGGTTGGCCTACCCGCTGTCTTGAAAACAGCCGGTTACGGTTACGACGGCAAAGGGCAATCGAAGATCGAATCGGTCGCCGACATCGAACGCGCGTGGCAAGCGGTCGGCGAGCAACAGGCGATCCTCGAAGCCTTCGTCGAGTTCGAGCGCGAGGTTTCGGTCGTCGCGGCGCGCGGGCAAGATGGAAGCTTTGCACATTACGGCGTGATCGAAAACGAACATCGCCGCCATATCCTCGACGTTTCGGTCGCGCCCGCTTCCGTCTCGGAGAAGATCGCGCGCGAGGCGATCGAGATCGCGCGCGACATACTCGAAACGCTCGATGTCGTCGGCGTCATGTGCGTCGAGTTCTTCTTGACGCGCGACGAGAGGCTTCTGGTCAATGAACTCGCGCCGCGCCCACACAATTCGGGCCACTTCACTTTCGACGCCTGTCTGACCAGTCAATTCGAACAACAACTGCGCGCCGTTTGCCTACTTCCGCTTGGCTCGACCGAACAGTTACGACCGGCGGCGAT
>CAKZOF010000331.1 GCA_937135995.1 uncultured Pyrinomonas sp. | reverse complement strand
CGGGACGAGCGCTTCGCTCGTCTCGTCAGCGAAGCGGCGGCGTGCCGCCGCTGCCCGGCGATGTGCGGTCGCCGTCCGGTTCTAAGCGAAAAGAACGGCCCGACGGATGCGCGCATCCTCTTCATCGGCGAAGCGCCGGGAAGATATGGCGCGGATCGCACGCGCGTGCCGTTTTCAGGCGATCGGTCGGGGCAGAATTTCGCGCGCCTGCTCGCCTCGGCAGGGCTGAAACGCGAACGCATCTTCATCACCAACGCCGTCCTCTGCAACCCGCGCAAACCGTCGGGAGCCAATCGCCGTCCGACGGCGCAAGAGATCGCCAACTGTTCGGATTTTTTGCGTCGCCAGATCGAGACGATCGACCCGGCGATCGTCGTCACGCTCGGCCAAGTCGCGCTTGCCGCCCTCGGACGCATCGAGTATCATCGATTTTCGCTTCGCGAGCACGCCGGTCGGATCTGTCGTTGGAATGGGCGGGTGCTTGTGCCGCTCTATCATCCGAGCCCGCAAGTGTTGATCTCGCATCGAAACGAGCGCGAACAGATGCGAGATTACCGGGCCATCGGCCGCGCTCTACGATCATGCGCAGAAGACTGCTGAACATCGTTCGGAGGTGAAAAGAAGATGTCCATCGTTTCGCGGGTAACACTGTTACTCTTTTCGACGTTGGCGCTCGCCGTCGCTGCCGGCGCGCAAACCATTGCAGCAAGCGCGAGCGTGAAAGTGGCCGCGACCGGCGCACCCAAAGTCGGTGAGATGGCACCCGACTTCAAACTCCCTTACGCAACACAAGAGAAGATCTTCATTCGTCCAGAGGAGCACCTAGCGCTTTCGAGTTTGCGCGGTAAGAACGTGATCCTCGCCTTCTACCCGGCCGATTGGTCCGGCGGATGCACCAAAGAGGTTTGCACTTTGCGCGACACGTTCGCCGACCTCGCCAAATTGGAGGCGACGGTGCTCGGCATCAGTGGCGATTACGTCTTTTCGCATCACGAATGGGCGAAGTACCACAAGCTTCAGTTCCCGCTGCTGTCCGACCACGACCACAAAGTAGCGCGCATGTACGCAAGCTACGACGAAGCGAGCGGTTTCAACAAACGAACCGTCTTCCTGATCGACAAGCAGGGACGCATCCGCTACGTGAACATGGCTTTTCGTGCCGGCAACAAAGAAGACTACGACCGTCTGCGTGCCGAACTCGAAAAGCTCAAAGCGGAAGAGGCGGCGCAGAAGTAAAGAGGGCCGCAACGACTTCGCCGCTTTTCGGATTTTCGGAGCGAACGACGCACGACCGAATCCATGATCGACGATGGCGAGCTTTTCCGCGATGAAAGACTCGGTGGAATTCTACTGGTTACCGCACTGCACGACGTGCCAGCGGGCGGCGCGATATCTGGAAGAGCGCGGGATCGACATCGAAAACCGGCGCGACCTCAAAGCGCAACCGCTCAGCCGCGCCGAAGTCGAAAGACTGGCGCGGCTCGTCGGCGGACCACGTCAACTCTTCTCGAAACGCGCGCGTGCGTTCCGTGCCATGGGTCTCGACAAACGTGAACTCAGCGACGCAGAGATGATTCGCCTGATGACCGAGCAATACACTTTCATCAAACGTCCTGTGCTCGTCATCGGAGACCGTGCCGTAGCCGGCTTCGCGCCCAAAGCCTACGATACCTTGATCAGCCGATGACGGAAGAAAAAGTCGCTGCCCCCTTGCAGACGCCGCTTGCGACGCTTCATCGCGCCGCCGGGGCCGAATTATGCGAACTCGACGGCTGGCTCGTGCCAGCGCGGTACGCCCTCCACGACGAGGAGTACCACGCGGTTCGCGGCGGCGGCGCGGGACTGTTCGATCTTTGCGCTGGCGGGCGCATCGAGGTGCGCGGCACGGAAGCCGAAGCCTTTTTGAACGGGCTCGTCACCAACGACGTCAAGAAACTGGAGCAAGGGGCGTGGATGCTCGCTGCCTTTCCGAACGTTCAAGGGAGACTGATCGCTTTCGCCCGCATCATACGGTTCGACCAGACGACCTTCTTGCTCGACACGGAAGCGGCAACGCGCGACCGCGTGCGCCAGATGCTCGAACGTTACACGTTGGCCGGAGATTTCCACGTGCACGAGGCAACGAGCAGCTGGGCGCGCCTTTCAGTTCAAGGCGCCAGCGCGTCACGGACCATCGCTGCGATCTTCGGCGCGGAAGCGGCACGGCTCGAAAGATGGCGCGTGATGGAAACGAACTGGGAACAAAAGCGCGCCTTTCTCTTGCGTGACACGCACACCGGCGAGGATGGGTTCGACATTTTCGTCGAAACGGACGGCGTCGCAGACCTCTGGCGCGCGCTACAGGAGGCGGGAGCGCGTCCCGTCGGGTTCGAGGCGTTGGAGACGTTGCGCATCGAGGCCGGCATGCCGCGCCACGGCATCGACATGGACGAAACGGTGATCGTCCTCGAAACGGGACTCGACCACGCCGTCAGCTTCACCAAAGGGTGCTACCTCGGGCAAGAGATCATCGCGCGCATACACTGGCGCGGCCACGTCGCCAAAAAGCTAGTGGGACTCGTCTTTCAAGACGAACCGAGCGAGGCGGAACGATGGGCGCTGGCGAAAGCGACGCTCATTGCGCCCGACGAACGCGAGATGGGGCGTATCACGTCGAGCGCGCGTTCGCCCCAGCTTCAGCGTACCGTTGCGCTCGCCTACATCCGTTACGCCTATCTCGAACCGGGCACACGAGCGCGCGTCGTTCTGTCGGAGCGCGAACTCGAAGCGCGCGTCCAGTCATTGCCGTTGGTGCGCGGCAGTTGGTTCACCGAGAACGCAACGTAAGACGGACGACAGCGTTTCGCAAAGCAGTTTTCACCATTGCACGCGAAGATGACCGACGAACTGCACAGCCGAGAAGAGTTCACGCCGGGCGATCTGACCCCCGTGCAAGCGCGTCTGGCTTACTCGATCATCGAGACGCTGCTTGCTCATGCGCGCGCGGCCAACGATATGATCGCGCTCATGGCTCAAGCCTTCGACCAAGAAACGCTCTCTGCGCTGACGAACACTCCCTATTGGCTAGCTTATCTGGAGAGCAAGCGAGCGATGGAACGCGCGCGCCAAGAGATCGAAGAGTTCACCGAGATCATGATCCGACTTTCGGGAGAACCGCCCGCCACGCAGTAATCGCCCCTTCCGATTCACCACAGCCGCGCGCGAAGAGGATCAGGCGTCAGCAGACTCGCCACGCACGCAGTCGTACGAGCACCCGTCCAGACCGAGCGGTAGCGAGTTCTTCGTGCGCACGGGCGTGCGGTGGAAACTTCGACGAACGGCGCCGGAAATTTCGCGAGTTCTTCATGCGCCCGGACGTGCACGGCCAGTCAGCTGAAAAGCGAAGGTTGCGACTCCAGATCGTCCGGATCGGTCGTCGCTTGTCCGAGCAGGCGTTTCAATTTGTTCGCGCTCGCGGGCGCGTGCCCTTCATAGAAATTGCTGAAATAGCCGAGGACGTGCGTGCCGCGGCGCGCAAGATCGCGCAGCAGCTTGCTCCATGCGCGCAGATTTTCGTCTTGCGGACGCTGCACGCGGTCGAAATGCGTCAGGTCGCGTGCGCCCATCCACCGCACGTAAGCAAAATCGAGCGTCTGCGCCCCAGCCAGTTGCCATGCGGTCGCACGCGCAATCCATGGTCCTTCGACCAAAGCGAAGGCCACGCCTCTTTCGTTGAGCATGGCGAGCGTCTTCGTGTTGGCCCAATCCGAATGGCGAAACTCGAGGCAGAATCTTATGTCTGAAGGCAACGCGTCGAGGAACCGGCGGAGCGCGGCGGCGCGCGCCGGCGATGCATCGAAAGTCGGCGGGAGTTGCACGAGCACGGCGGCCAGTTTTTCGCCCAACTCGCGCGCCCGCGCGCAGAACTCCACCAGCAGCGCGTCGCTGTCGACCAGTTCCCGCTCGTGCGTGATCTGCTGCACGAGTTTCAACGCGAAGGTGAATCCAACGGGCGACCGCGCGCGCCAGCCGCGCACGGTCGCTTCAGACGGGATGGCGTAGAAGGTCGAATCCACTTCGACGGTGTTGAAAGCGCGCGCGTAAAGACCGAGCATCTCTGCTGGACGCGTCCCTTGCGGATAGAACGCACGCATGCCCGGACGCCCGATCCAATCGCCGTAGTTCCAGCCTTGGCAACCGATCTCGATTCGGCCTGCTTCCACGCCTCAAGCCTCGCACACGATCAATTGAAAGATGCCGCGCGCGCGCCGCTCTATGCGCCTCACGTTCAATCCGGCCTTTTCCGCTTCGCGCGCCGTGCGCCGGTTGAAGTGGTCAGCGAAAAAAGGCACGGTCAACAAACTGACGACATCGAAGACCGGTCCGAGCCAGCCCTCGGGCCGCACGTGTTCGACCATGACGATGGGAGCGCCACGTTTGACGACACGCTTGAGTTCGGCGAACGCAATTTGCGGCGAACGCACGGAACAGAAGACCAACGTAGCCAGCGCGCCATCGAACGTTGCGTCGGCAAAGGGTAACATTTCGGCGACGCTACGGACGAGATCGATTCTCTTGCCTTTTGCCTTCTGCCGAGCCAACGCAATCATCTCGCCGTTGGGTTCGCTGGCGGCAACCATCGCCTCGCGCGGATAGAGATCGAAGTTCGCACCCGTTCCGGCGCCAATTTCAAGTACACGCCCGGCTCGCGGCAGACACGCCACAGCTTGCGCGCGGAGTTGACGCAACAAACGCTCCTCGAGCGGCTGCATGAAACGATCGAAGCGCGGTGCGAACCGATCGTAGATCGTCCTTTGCCGCGAAGAAGCGTAATCGAAAGACCGCTGGCTTGTGGGATCGGACATCACCAAGCTCCCTCGTCCTCGCTTCGTTCACTGGTTTTCGCGCGCTGCCTCGCACGACGTCGCGGTGGTCACGTTGGTCATCGAACGACCGATCAGACTGCGCCGGAAAAAGCAGATGGCGTTTCCATCATTGTGGGCCGAGCACCAGCGGCAATGGGGCTTGCGATGAACCACAGAGCGAAATGGCATTTCCATCACCGTGGGCCGAGCGCGCCGTGTCGGCGCAAGATCTCCAACGTGCGCTCGATGGGCAAGGCTTCCACGGTGCGCCCGCGTCCTCGCGTCGTCGTCGCGCGAAACAGAGAGTTGTAGACGGCTTCTTCCGTCGCTTCAATGACGGCCAGAAAGAGGGGCGACATCGCTTCGTTCGAGAGCAGCTTCGTCGCCAGCGGAGCGTATCTCGCGGCGCGAACTTGCTCCAGCCGGATGCGCACCTCCGGGGCCGTCGAAAAGGCGATGGCATAGTCGCCGCTGCCGTTGGTGCCCGCTGCCCCCGTACGCGCCAGTCCCATCATCGCGCGTGCCGCCATGCGCCGGAGATTGCGCGCGTCCACCGGAGCATCCGTGGCGACGACGATGATCACCGAACCGTCGGCCGCGTCGTCAGCCGCGTGCCCCGTTGAAGACCGCTCTCGTCCTTGACGGCGCGTTGACTTCTCCAGTTCGTCGCGCAGGTAGTAGCGCCCGAGTTCGCGTCCGACTGGTGCGCCGTTGATCGTCAGCACGCCGCCGAAATTGGTCTGCACGAGGACGCCGACCGTGTATCCGCCGAGATCGGGCGGTAGGCGACGCGACGCTGTTCCGATGCCGCCTTTGAAACCGAAAGCGACCGTGCCCGTGCCAGCACCGACAGCCCCTTCTTCGACTGGACCACCGCGCGCGCGGCCGATGGCGGCGAGTACATCCTCGCGCGCAACGTGCCGTCCGCGGATGTCGTTCAAAAGTCCGTCGTTGGTTTCGGCGACGAGCGGATTGACCGATTGCACATCCTCGTTGCCGGGAAGCGCAAGGATATGGTCGAGCACCGCATCGGCCGCGCGCGGCACGCTCAACGTCGAAGTCAACACGATCGGCGTTTCGATCTCGCCGAGTTCGTTCACTTGCGTCGAACCGGCGAGCTTGCCGAAGCCGTTGCCGACGAAGACTGCGCCCGGAACTTTTTCGCGGAAGATATTGCCCGTGTGCGGCAAGATCGCGGTCACACCCGTGCGCACGTCGTCGCCGCGCACGATGGTCGTGTGACCGACGGCAACGCCAGCGACATCGGTGATCGCGTTGAGCGGTCCGGTGGGAAGTATGCCGACGGCGATGCCCGCTTCGCGCACACGTGGTCTGCGTTCTTGCGCCATGGCGTTGATCGTCAAAAGAGCAAGCGAAAGCGCAACGACGAGCGCGCGACTAAAGATCGCACGAAGCGACGCGCATTGCGCCCCGCATCTACGACGAACGGTCAGGAGAGGCATCGTTTTCGAGTCTAGCGATCGTGATGCGCCGCGGCTCTTCGCCATCGCCCTCGATGCGCACGTGCCACGTCGTCGGCGGCAAGGGGAAAGAACCGACGCGCTCGGCCCATTCGATGGCGATCACCGCTCGAGCGTCGCTCAGCAGCTCTTCGAGATCAACGGCGAAGGTCGCCACGGCGCCCTGGGGCATGCGATAGAGGTCCAGATGATAAAACGTCAAGCGTCCCTGATAACGATTGACGAGCGTGAAAGAAGGGCTGCTCACTTCTTCCTCTTCGATGCCGAGCGCCTTGGTCATGCCTTTGATGAAAAGCGTCTTGCCCGCGCCGAGCGGTCCATCGAGCAAGAAGACCTCGCCGCCGCGCAGAGCGCGCCCGACTCTTTCACCGAGCGCCGCCGTCTCCGTCGGCTCACGCGAAATCCAGCTTCCTGTCGGTACTTCGTTTTCGCTCACCATCGGTTCTTCATCAGCCAAAGCAGAATCACTTCTCCGCTCATCCGACATCTTCGGAGCGCAAGGCGAGAGATGGCGGAAGAGTAGTACCGGAAAGCATCTTCTCCACTTCGTTGACTTCCATTCAACGACGACACAACCCTGTCGTTTATCATCTTTCGCCGCCCCTTGCGACTTTGTGGTGTCGCACCGACAAGCGAGGAGTCATCGCTCGTGGGCCGACGGCGGGTTGAAATCGCCCGAAGACACAGCGCCGAATTATAGCACGTAGCATGGCACCGAGCTTTCAATGAGCGCAGCCGAACACCATCTTCGCTCATTCCGGCCGCAAGCTCTCCCGCGCATGTGCCGCTCTTTCCCGATCCAACCGGTGCAGGGCCGCGATGACGCAACCTCTTGGCGCATGTGCTACCCCTTTTGCCAGCGCACGTTCTTGTTTCATTCACCACGCCGGTGCAGTCAAGAACGCGTGCTCTTCGCTTCCGATCAACACGGCGCGTTCACAGCCACGCACGGAGTTAATGCGATAAAGCTCCGCGTAACGGCCGAGCCGGTCGAGCGTGATTCGTCGTTCGCGCACGCGCCCGCGCGCCAACAACTCAGCGCGCATCGTTCCCGGCAACAGTCCGCATTCCACCGGCGGCGTCACCAACTCGCCATCCAAACGAAGGACGATGTTGCCAATGGTGGTTTCGGTGATCTCGCCGCGCTCGTTCCACAAGAGCACGTCATCTGTCTCCGAACAAGCTCCAAGTGCGCGCTCATACTGGTCACGTCGCGTCGTTTTGTGAAAGAGGAAGCGGTCGCGCGAATCCACCGGAAGAGGCGACAACTTCAAACGCACAGGACCGCGACGCGAGCGCACGAGCGGCGAGGAGTCAATGTGCACTTCTCCGCCTTGTGCAAGTTGTAGGCGAACGCGCTGTGGGGCGGCAAAAGCGCGCGCCGCTTCGCGCAACGCATGACGGATGTGCTCTTCATCCAAGGCGAAATCGAAATAGGCTGCCGAATCGCGCAAGCGCTCCAGATGGCGTTCGAGCAGAACGTAACCGGCGGTGGGCGTCCAGCACAACGTCTCGACGAGGCAGAAGGCGGGTTCCGGTCCGCGAAGGACCAGCGCTTTCTCCATGCACTCGGCGTATTCTTCGTCCGCGGATGAATCCCACGTGATGCCGCTGCCCGTGCCGTATTCAACCTGGCCGCGCTGCCGATCAACGGTCACGGTACGAATGGCGACGTTGAATTGAGCTCGTCTTCCCGGCGCGATGAAGCCGACGCTGCCTGTGTAGACGCCGCGCGGCTCCGTTTCGAGTTCCGCGAGCAAGCGCATCGTGCTCACTTTGGGCGCGCCCGTGACCGAGGCGCACGGAAAGAGCGCCGCGAGCAGTTCCATCGTCGGCAGTTCGGTTTCGGCCGTCACCGTCGAAGTCATCTGCCAGAGCGTGGCGTAGCGTTCCACTTCCCACAAGCGTTCGACGCGTACGCTTCCGATCCTCGCCACGCGCCCGAGATCGTTGCGCACCATGTCGACGATCATGACGTTTTCGGCGCGGTCTTTCACGGAAAGTTGCAGCCGATCGGCATGACGCAGGTCTTCGACCGTGAATCGTCCGCGCGGGGCCGTGCCCTTCATCGGTTTGGCAACAACCAAATCACCCCGGCGGTCGAAGAAAAGCTCCGGCGATGCGGAACAGATGACGTACCTACCGGCATCCACAAAGGCCGCGTAACTGACGGGCTGCGCGGCGACCAACGCTGCGAACAACTCCCACGGGTCGCCGCTGAACGGCGCGCGCAAGCGCCACGTGTAGTTCACCTGATACGTGGTGCCATGCGCTATCTCGTCCTTGATTCGCGCGACAGCACGGGCGTAGCCCGCGTTGTCGATCGATGGTTGCCAAGCGAGCGTTTGTGCCTGCGCGCCGAAGACGGGCGCGCAGACTTTGGGCCGGCGGTAGAGACCGAACCACAAAAGAGGGGAATCCGCCGCGACGCGCACGCGAAGCGCCGGATCGAAGGCGGGCGCAGCGTCGTAAGCAACGAAGCCGGCGGCGTAAAGATCGCGTTCGTTCACCAGCGTTTCGATGCGACGCAAACACGCAAGCACCTCTTCGCCGCGGCGCGCTTCCAAAATTTCCACCGGTTCATCGAAGCGCCACCATTCGCGCCGCTGCGCGTTGTGCAGAATCACCGTTCCGCTCACCGCTGTGCCCTCGTAGCGTGACTGCGTCTGTTTGATCGCGACGCTCGCCGCCGCGCAAGCAGCGACAAGCGCAAGCGAAGGGATCGCCTCCGTTCTGTGGTTTCGCTTGACGGTTGGATCTTTCGTCAGCTGTTCGTTTCACCGCGAGGATCGAGCGTGGCGATGGCCCGACTTAACTGTTCACGCACGTCCGAAGCGGTCATCGTGCGCATGCCGCACGCTTGCGCCGCCAGATCGCCAGCCAGCCCGCCGATGAAGAGGGCCGCATTGACGGCCGCAATGGGATCCGGCCCGCGTTCCTTGACGGCGAACTCCTGTGCGAGAAAAGCAGCGATGATGCCCGTCAAAGTATCGCCCGATCCGGCACGCCCCAAGCCCGCGTTGCCCGTTGGATTGACGAAGACGCGCCCGTCGGAAGCAGCGATCAGCGCTCGTTCGCCTTTGAGCACGAGGTGGAGAGCGTGTGCGGTGGCGAACCGGCGCGCAACCTCCACGCGATCGGCCAACTCTTCGTCTCTGGTTGTGCCAAGCAACCTTCGCATCTCACCGAGATGCGGCGTCAAAATGCGCGGCGCGTCGCTGTCGCCACGCAGTTCGGCGGGCCACGGCGCGAGCGCGTTCAACCCGTCGGCATCGATCACCATGGGCAGGCGCAAGCTCGACACGAGTTCATGGACCAGACGGCGGGTCTCTGGCTCTGCGCCGAGCCCCGGTCCGATGGCGATCACCGTCGCGCGCTCGGCGAGGTCGCGAATCTCTCGATCTGCTCCGCTGCCGATTGTGCCCTGTTCCGTCTCGGCGACGGGCGCGGTAATCACTTCGGGCAGCAAGCGCGCTGCGATCGGTCCGAGCGCCGAACGCGGTGTGGCGAGCGTAACGAGTCCGGCTCCGGCGCGCATGGCGGCGTTGGCCGTCAACGCCGCCGCTCCCGTAAAGCGCCGCGAACCAGCGATGACGAGCACGTGCCCGTGCGCGTTTTTGTACGAGCCGGGCGCATAGCGCGTGCGCTGCAACCATGCGCGCGCATCGCCTTCGTCGAGAAGAAACAACTGCGAGGGCGCGTTGTCGATCAGTTCGGCGGGCGAGCCGATGTGGGCGACGACGAGCCGTCCGTTGAAGCGCGCGGCAGGCGGCAAGACGTTGGCAGGCTTGGGCGCGGTGAAAGTGACGGTCAGGTCGGCCTCGACCGTTGGACCGATCGGCTGCGCGCGGTCAGCATCAAGCCCCGAAGGCAGATCGACGGCGAGAACGAGCGGGCGTCGGACATCGGCTTGCTCGCGCGCTTCGCGCACTTGCGCAAGTCGCTCGACGACGGCTCGGTGCGCACCTTCTACGGGGCGCTTCAATCCTGTGCCGAAGAGCGCGTCGATGATCAGGTCGCAATCGGCCAGCCGCGCGGCGACCTCGTTCCATGCGGCGAGCGTGTCGCACTCGGTGAATTCCAGCGAGCGATCCGGCCCCGAA
>CAKZOF010000330.1 GCA_937135995.1 uncultured Pyrinomonas sp. | reverse complement strand
CCGACGCCGATGACGTCGGCATCGAGCAGCGGCTGCTCGGCGCCGAGGTCGCAGG
The DNA here is from genome assembly GCA_937135995.1 of uncultured Pyrinomonas sp. GTDB lineage: Bacteria > Acidobacteriota > Blastocatellia > Pyrinomonadales > Pyrinomonadaceae > Pyrinomonas. The sequence goes on along the minus strand of CAKZOF010000330.1, from coordinate 7,195 downwards.
AGAGGAAGGGCAGGCGCCGCCAGTCGCCCGCGGGCGCGGTGCCGTAGGTCGCCTCGGGGCTCATGAGCAGGCGGCAATTGGCGCCGATGGCACGGGGCATCGGGGGTCTCCGGGATCAGCGGGAGGAAGGAGCGTCAGGCCAGCGGCGAGCCGGCGACGGTGAAGAACAGCGTGACGGGGACGGAGGCGGCGCGCACGGCGGCGGCGCCCTCGACCTCGACGTCCTCGAACTCGGGCGCGCCGGGCTGCGCCCATTCCACCGCGCCGCCGAGCGTGCGGTCGGCGGTGATCGCGGCGGCGATGTCCACCAGCAGCGCGTCGAGCAGGGCGCTCCTCGCCGCCGGCGTCGCGCCGCCGACGGTGACTTCGACCTCGGCGCGGTGCTCGATCGCCCAGGCCAGCGGCGACAGGATCGCCGTCTCCTCGACGGTCTCCCCATCGCGCAGGACGACCAGCCCACCGGGCGGCAGGCGCTGCGGCACGACTTCGCCGCGCAGGACCAGAGGTGCCGGGTTCCTGCCGGCCAAGGCGGTGCCGAGCTGACTTTGCAGTGCCGCGATGGCGGCCTCCCGTACGCTCACGGCGCCACCCTCCCGCTCTCGCGTTCCCAGGCCGCCACGAACCGCCCGGGCAGCCGGCGCAGGCCGCGCTCGGCGGCCCCCTTCACGTCCAGCCGCTTGGCGAGCGTCACCTGCGGCAGCAGCAGGAACATCGGCACCATCCCGCGCTGGAGCATGCCGCGCGCCCAGGCCTCACGACCCTTGCGGTTGCCGGTGCCGATCTCGGCGAGGCCGCCGGCGATCAGGCGGGTGCGGCGGCGACGGCCGGTCTGCTCGCCCTGCCGCAGCGGCAGACACCAGACGAAGCCCCGCCCAGACCTGAAAGGGCGGAGGAAGCCCTGGCCGGAGGCGACCATCTGCGCCGGCGTCACCCGCAGGCCCTTCCCGCCCCGGCCCCGCCGCCCCCGCGCCGCGTTGAAGCCGGTCGGGATGGCGAGGAACCTGCGCCCGCCCTTGGCGCGGATCAGCGCCCCACGCTCGAAGGCGTCGATGACCTTCGGCACCTTGGTCCAGACCAGCCCGGCGGGTCGCAGCGACTGCCCTGAGCGCGGGAAGACCTGCGAGCGCCAGGCGTTGGCGATGCCGCGCGCGTTGCCGCCGAAAGCGGTGGTGACCTGCCGGCGGAGCTCCTGCTTGACCTGCTCCGTCTCGGCGCGGATCGCCGTCATCGCCGCGCGCTCGCCGGCACGGACCTCGGCGGCGAGCTGCCGGCGCAGGTCGCCGAGGATGGTGGCGGTCAGCCTCATGGCGTGCCGCCGCCCGGCGGCAGCCCGGTGCGGTGGCGGATGATCGCCACGGCGAGGTCGTGCAGCGCCGCCTGGCCGAGGTAGCCGAACACGAAGGCGAAGAGGAACCGGCCGTACTCGTTGAACGCGAGAAAGCCGCCGAGCGCGTAGCCGGCGCTGCCGACCAGCGCGGCGGAGGGCACCTCCCAGGCCAGGCACCAGCCGAAGCGCCGGCGCTCGGGGTGGTTCCAGCGCATCAGCGCCTCGAAGCCGCGGAGCGCCCCATTGGAAAGATTGATGATCGGCTGATAATGCAAGCAGAACTCCTGCTTGGCGAGTGCGCGACGCAAGTCGTTCTCCAATCGCAGGCGCGAAACGGCACGCGAGTGCATCTCTTTATCGAAGAGTTCGTAGCGCGCTCTGCCGCTTTCTTTGGCGCGATACATAGCGATGTCGGCATCGCGGATGATCTCGTCCGGGGCGACGTACTCGCCGTCTCGCCCGAAAGCGATGCCGATGCTGGCCGTGACGAACGCTTCGTACCGGTCGAGTTGGAAAGGGACCGACAGTGCTTCTTGAATGCGCTCGGCGACGCCAACAGCCTCGTTCGCGCTGGTCAGTCGGTCGAGCAAAATGGCGAACTCATCGCCGCCGAAACGCGCCACTGTATCAACCTGCCGGACGCAGGATTCCAACCGGCGCGCCGTGGCGACGAGCAGTTTGTCACCGACGGCGTGACCGAGACAATCGTTGATGTACTTGAAGCGGTCCAAATCGATGAAGAGAACGGCAAAGGTTTGATCTGCATGGCGGCGCGCGCGTTCGATGGCCAACTGCACGTGCTCGGCGAAGAGCGCACGGTTCGGCAGCCCGGTGAGTACGTCATGAAAAGCGACGTAGCGAAAGTGTTCGCGACTCTCTTCGAGCGCGCGCGTCGTTTGCTCCAGTTCGGCGATGTAACGACTCAGCTCGCGCACGTGTTGCTCGGCTTGCTCGGCTCGCCTTCGCTCGGCGAGTTCGGCTTGGGCGGCGGTGGCGCGAATGTCTTCGAGGTAGTTCGCATAAGTGAAATAGAGGATGACGATGGTCGGCAGCGCCACCGCCAGCGCGTACAACCCGACCGTGGCGTTCAGCCACACGACGGCGCCAGCGGTTGCCGCCCCGACGAAGTACGTGATGGAAGACCAAAGATAGTTTCGGTGCCAAGCTCGCCAGATCGGCTGCTTGGTCTTGATGGCGAGCCCAATGGCGACCAACCACGTATGCGTTGCATACTGGACCAATGCCATCGTGCCTATCGCCGTTGCCATCACCGGCCAACGCTCGTTCGGTAAGTTGACGGGCTCGCCGAAGATCGCGCGCAGTGCGTGGCCTGTCGCCGCCACCGCACAGGCTACAGCGGCAGCGTTGAAGAGGATCGTCACGGGGCGCTTGCTTTTGCTCGCGCGCAAGCCGGCGAAGATGCCCTCCGCAGCCCCGAGCAGCACCGCCAGTTCTTCGCCGTAGAGCAGCAGCGCCAAGAAGATGAACGTGTCGGAGACGGTGATGTTCGTGTCGAAGCGCGGAACGGGAATAGCGAGGTGCAAACTCGTCAGCGCAGCCAGCACGACGAGGACGACAAGACCAAGATCGAGGCGCTCCGGGCGCACGTGCCACGCTGCGTGAAGCACGGCGAGCGCGCCAACGCACACGATCAACCACCTGTACAGATCGGTGAGTTCAGCTTGACGACTACATTCGGGCCGAGCGTTTTTGGTCATCGAATGGACAAGACGGACGTCGAAAATCGCTCTCGAGCGGGGGCAAGAGGCTTTAAAGGTACAACGTTTCGTAGCTTGCGCGCAAGGCGTATCCGGCTTTGACGTAGAAGCCAACGACGTTGCGGAGTTGTTCGTTCACCGTCAAACAGATCGTTGGCACTTGCGCGGCGAGCCGTGCGCTCAAGCCGTTGATGCATTGCAGCCCGTAACCACGACCGCGCTCTTCGGGCGCCACGTGGACGCCTTCGAGATAGGCGACTGAATCGCTCTTTGCGACGACGTCCGCCTTGAAGATCAGTTTGCCATCTCTCTTCCAAACCCACACGCGCCCTTGACCAATACGGTGCGCAAGTCGCCGGCGAAATCCTTCAGGGTCTCTTTGGCGTGGGTCGGTGCCGCTCTCTTCCAGCGCCATGCGGGCGTTGATTTCGGCGATCTGCTCCAAATCGTCCAGCGTCGCGCGTTCCGGTTCGAGCTGCGGACCGGGCGGCGCGCAGCAGGTTTCTCTCGCAAGAAGCAGCTCGCGACCGAGGCGACGCGGTGCGCGGCCACCCACGGCGTAACACTTCCAGAACCGGTCCATTTCGGCGGGTTCGGCGCGGACGACGCATAGATGTTGGCAGCCTTTGGCCTGTTGGGCGAAAGCGCGCGTGGCGGCGTGTGTTCGCGCTTCCCAGAGCGTCGCGTGTCCGATGAGCGCGACGCCCTCGAGCGCGCCGTTGGCCGCGCGGAAAGCGTAGAAATCGCCGCGGTTGGCCGCGCTGTCAAGCCCGTTGTCGATGATGAGGCCCGACATGAAGACCGTGTGGAGCGGTCGAGCGGCGAGGAAACGTAGCGCCTCTGCTTCCTGTCCAGCGGTGAGACGTGTGAGGCGTGCCTCGTGAGGGGCGGCGTCGAGCGCGAGGGGCGATCTTGGATGAAACATCGTTTGCCTCATCGTGAGTGGGTAGAGAGTCGTGCCATGCTCGGCCAGCGCAAAAGGGCGTGAAAGCGCTGGCGGCTTCGGCGCCGAAACGCGCGCTTTCAAGAGGGCAACTGGCGTGCCTCCGCGTCTCGGCTCGCGGAAAAACGTTGATCGGCCCGTTTTCGGTCGGCGCTGCGTTCGATTCGGCGGCGGCATCGTTCATTCTGAAGCCTGCCTGTCGGTCAAACTGAAGATTTGAAGAGAGCGGCGCGAGAGTCTAAAATTCCAAGCGTGTGAAACGAAGTCTTTCGACGGAGGCAAACGCGATGATGCCTTATCCCGAGATCATGATTCGGCCGATGCGCGAAGAGTTGACGCGGCTCGGCATCGAAGAGACGCGCACGCCTGAAGAGGTCGACCGAGCCATCAATCAACCGGGGACCGTGATGGTGGTCGTCAATTCCGTCTGCGGTTGCGCGGCGGGCAAAGCGCGTCCGGCGGTGGCGATGGCTTTGCAACACAGCGTGAAACCGGATCGCGTCATCACGGTCTTCGCTGGCGCCGACATCGAAGCGACGGCACGTGCGCGCAGCTACTTCACCGGCTATCAACCGTCATCGCCGCAGATCGCCATTCTAAAGGACGGCCAACTCGTTTACATGATGGAGCGGCGCGAGATCGAATCGAGCGATGCGCCGAACATCGCACGTCAGTTGATCGCGGCATTCGATCGATTCTGCGCGTCAGCGAACTGAGCGGAAGATCACGAGCACATAAATGCTCTCGCTCTCCACACCTTTGATGTCGCTCGCGGAGCAGGCCATTCCGCGACTGGGCCAGCACGGGGCACGCCGGCTGGCGCTGGCGGTCGCCGCTTACGCCGGCAAACGCGATGCAACGGAAGCCACGGTCGAGGATCTGCTCCACTACTTCCCGCTGCGCTACGAGGACCGGTCGCATCTGGCGCGGATCGGCGACCTGCGCAACGGTGTGGAAGCTTCGCTTGAGCTTTACGCGCGCGTCGCCGGCGGTTATCAAGTCGGTCGGCATCGCTCGGCTAAGCAACCGCCGCTCTACATCTTCGAGATCACGGCCAGCGACGCTGAAAAGACAGCCAAACCGGTGGTCGTCTGGTGGTTCATTTCGGGACGCCATGCGTCGCGCATCGTCAAGTACTACGCGCAGAAGTTCGCGCGCGGGACGCGCTTCATCGCTTTCGGCCGATGGGAGTGGGACGCGCGGCGTAATACGTTCGCGCTGCGCTTGAACAAACCCGACGAACTGGAGGTCTTGCCCGGACAGGGCGCACCGGCGCACGGTTTGTTGAAACTCGTCGAAGAACAGACGCGCACGGAGGAGGAAGCCGCAGCGCTCGCCGCAGACCTGCTGGAAGACGAAGAGGGCGATCCTGCTCTGGTCGCGATTCACGCCGGACGGCGCGTGCCCGTCTATCGCAAGTTGGGCGAGTTTCGCACCAAACGTTTGCGCGAGATCATGCACGCCGTGCTGGACCGGTTGCCGGATGAAGCGATCACCGAGACCTTGCCTGCTGACCTGATCGCGCGTCAAGGGCTGATCGGTCGCGCCGAAGCGCTGCGGCGCATACACTTTCCGGCTGAAGATGCGCCGCTCGATGAGTACGAGCAGGCGCGCAGTCCAGCGCATCGGCGGCTGATCTTCGAAGAGTTCTTCTGGACCTCGTTTGCGCTCGCGCTTCGGCGTAGCGAACGCGAAGCGGAACCGAAGGGCGCGGTCATCGAGATCACCGACCGGATGCGCGAGCGGATCTTCTCCATCCTCCCGTTCAAGCTGACGACCGCACAGGAACGAGCTGTTCGTCGCATCTTCGACGACATGCAGTCGAACGTCCCAATGAATCGCCTGCTGCAAGGCGACGTCGGGAGCGGCAAGACCGTGGTCGCCGTGCTGGCGATGCTCGCGGCGATGGAGAACGGCTATCAGACGGCCTTGATGGTGCCGACCGAAATACTCGCCGAACAGCACGCGCGCAACATCAAGCGGTTGCTCGCCGCGACGCCTTACAGAGTGGAACTTCTGATCGGCAGCTTGCGCGCGAGCGAAAAGCGGCGCTTGCACGCTGATCTCGCAGCGGGCGAAGTCCATTGCTGCAGCGGCACGCACGCGCTGATTCAAGAAGCGGTCCGGTTTCACAAACTCGGTCTTGTCGTCATCGACGAGCAGCACCGTTTCGGCGTGCTCCAACGGGCCGCGCTGCGCGAGCGTGGCTACAATCCGGACGTACTCGTGATGACGGCGACGCCCATCCCGCGCAGCCTCGCAATGACCGTCTACGGTGATCTGGACGTTTCGGTGATCGACGAATTGCCGCCGGGGCGCACGCCCGTCAAAACGGTGGTCATCGGTGAGGATAAACGCGCGGGCGTCTATCGCGGCATCGAGCGCGAGGTGCGCAAAGGGCGGCAAGTCTACGTCGTCTATCCGTTGATCGAAGAATCCGAAAAGATGGACCTCAAAGCGGCAACGCGCATGTACGAGCATCTGCGCGACGAGGTCTTTCCGCACTTCACGGTGGGCCTTCTGCACGGCAAGATGAAATCGGCGGAGAAAGAAGAGGTGATGCGCCGTTTCGTCGCCGGCGAAACGCAGATCCTCGTTTCGACGACCGTGATCGAAGTCGGCGTTGATGTGCCCAACGCTTCGGTGATGATCATCGAGCATGCTGAACGATTCGGTCTCTCGCAGCTTCACCAACTTCGCGGGCGCGTCGGGCGCGGCGCTGAACAATCCTTCTGCGTGTTGATCGCTTCGGATAAACAGACTTCGGTCGCGCGCGAGCGGCTCGGCATCATGGAAGAATCGTCCGACGGCTTTCGCATTGCAGAAAAGGATCTGGAGATTCGCGGTCCGGGCGAGATCTTGGGTACACGGCAATCGGGATTACCCATGTTTCGGTTGGCGAGTCTGGTGCGCGACCTACGCCTTCTCGAAGAGGCGCGACGCGAGGCCGACCGCTACATCACCGAGCGGCGTCACACGCGCGAAACGGCGCAGTTGATCGAGCGCGTGCGACGTGATGAGAGGTTCGGTCTCGCCTCGGTCGGTTGACGCTGGCGGCTTCGCACCCCATCTTTTTCAGACCGCTGGCGTGCTCGTTTCGTCTGAAAGTTCGAGCAGAGAAGGTTTGAGACGTTGAAGACGGTGACGATCTACTGCGACGGATCGAGTCTGGGCAATGGACAAGGCGACGCGCGTGCCGCGGCGGTC
>CAKZOF010000329.1 GCA_937135995.1 uncultured Pyrinomonas sp. | reverse complement strand
CGGATCGACGATGCCCCGCAAGCGCTCGAAAAAACGCACGCCCGCGCTCACCACGCGCAGGTTGAAACGGTGCCCGAACCAGCGCTCGACCCGCTCCCGTTCGCCGGCCCGCAACAACCCCGTGTCAACGAAGATGCAGGTCTGACGCCGCCCCATCGCCCGGTGGACGATGGCCGCCGCCACCGCCGAATCGACCCCGCCCGACAACGCACACACGGCCCGCCCGCGCTCGCCCACCAACGCACGCACGCGCTCGACCTGCTCGTCGAGGGTGGCGCGTGGCGACCAGTCGGCGCGCGCCCCGCAGATGTCGACGGCGAAGCGGCGCAGGATCTCGCCGCCGAGCGGCGTGTGGGTGACCTCCGGGTGAAACTGAAGCCCGAATAAGCGCTTGCTTAAGTCCTCGATCGCATTAAGCGCTTCCGTCGTCTCCGCCGCCGGGCGAAAGCCTGCAGGAAGCCGCCGCACGCGGTCGCCGTGGCTCATCCAGACGTCGAGTTCCGCGCCAAGGCCGCCGAGCAGCGGACTGTCGGGCGCCACCACGCGCACGCGCGCCCGCCCGTATTCGCGCGCTGGTGCCGGTTCCACCTCGCCCCCGAGTTCGGCCACCATCACCTGCAGGCCGTAGCAGATGCCGAGCACGGGGATGCCAAGCTGCTGCCATCCGGCGGGCGGACGCGGGGCCCCGGGCGCGTAAACCGATGCTGGGCCGCCCGAAAAGATCAGCCCCTTGGGCCGTCGCGCGGCGATCTCGTCGAGCGGCGCGTCGTGCGGCAGGATTTCGCACCAAACGCCCAGCTCGCGCGTGCGCCGCGCGATCAGTTGCGTGTACTGCGACCCGAAATCAAGTATGATCAGGGCGTCGTGATCCATCATCCTTTTCCCTTCGCGCCGCGTCCAAACGGTTCCATGGCCTTGCTGCTCGTCTTGTTGCTGTGGCCGCCCGGCGACGCGCCCCTGCGCGCTCCGCTAGCGCTTCGCTGGCAAGCGCCGCTCCACCAAACGACGGATCTGGCACCGGCCGCCGATCGCGATGGCGTCTACGTCCCCGTTGCCGGTGGAACGCTGGTGGCCCTCGCCGCGCGCGATGGGCAGTTGCGCTGGCGCGCCGAGCTGGGCGGTGAGATCAGCGCCGCGCCGGTGGCCGATGGTCGCGCCGTCTACGTCGCCTCGGGCAGTGCTCGTGGCGGCCACATCCTGCGCGCGCTCGGCGCGGCCACGGGCGTGGCGCTGTGGCAAACGGCGCTCGACTCGCCAGCGCGCTACCTCGTCGCCGGCCCCGACCTGCTCTACATCGTCACGGCCGAGGGCGCGTTGACGACCATCGCCCCCAACTCCGGCCAGCCACGCTGGCGCGCCGACGTGCGCGCCAGCGCTCCGCCGCTGTTGGCCTCCGGACTTCTCTACGTCGGCACGGCCGAGGGCGACATCCTTGCGCTCGATCGCGCGGGGCGCGTCGCGGCCCGCTGGCGCGCCGCAAGCCCGCCCCAGCGGCTTGCCGTCGACGCCAAAGGCACGCTCTACTGCGCCACGGCCGACGGTCGCCTGCTCGCTTTTTCCCCTGACGCCGCCGCTCCGCGTTGGGCGGCGCGTGCTGGCGCCGCCGTGCTCGCGCTGGCCGCTACCGACAGCGGCTGCGTCGCCGCGTCGCTCGATAACTTCGTCCGCGCCTACGCGAGCGATGGCAAGCGCTTGTGGAAGAAGCAGTTGGCCGGGCGCGTCGTCGCAACGCCGCTGGTCGACCGTGACGCCGCGCTGTTCACGCCGCTGGCCGGCGACTTAGCCGTGGTGCTGGACCTCGCCACAGGCCGTGCGCTGGCTTTTCTTCCGGTTCCCGCGCCCACTGCCGCGCCGCCGCTGCGCGCCGCCGACCTAGTTCTGTTCACCACCCGAAGTGGCCTGCTGGCTTTCGGCCCTGTGCGCCCCTAGCCCAAACAACCGCCTGCCGAGCGCGGCCACGCGCGCCGCGACGCCGTACAGCGTGTAGCCCGCGGCGGCGGCCAGCAGCGTCGGGCGCGAATAGAACCAGACGAGCGTGCTCGCCGCCGCCAGCGCCAAGATCAGCGTGCGCGCGCTCCGCCGACGCACGCCGACCCCCTTGAAACTAGGATAGCGCACCGTGCTCACCATCAGCGCCGCCAGCACCGCAAGCAACCCCATCAGCGCGGCGCTGCCGAGCATCGCCCGCTCCGCACCGTGGACAACCAACGGCGCTGGGGCGAAGTGGACCACGGCGGCGACGGTGCCCGCCGCCGCTGGAATGGGCAACCCGACGAAGCTCTTCTTGTCGGCGCGGTCGCTCGCCGGACGCATCGCTTGGACGTTGAACCGCGCCAGCCGAAAAGCGCCGCACACAAGATAGAGAAAGGAGAAGAACCAGCCGAGCTTGTGCGCGTCGCTCCCTTCGGCCAACGCCGAGCCGTACCCCCAAGAGTAGGCCAGCACCGCTGGCGCAACGCCAAAGGTCAACACGTCGGCGATCGAGTCGAGTTGAATGCCTATCTCCGTGTTGGTCCGCGTCATGCGCGCAATGCGCCCGTCGAGTGCATCGAAGAGCACAGCCCATCCGATGGCGCGCGCGGCGTTGTCGAAATGTGTGGCCGCCTCGGCGTAGCCGTCGCCCGTGGCCACCAATTGGAAACCGCGCAGCGCGTTGATCACAGCGAAGTACCCTAGCCAGATGTTGGCCGCCGTGAAGATCGACGGAATGAGATAAAGACCACGCCGCACACGGCTCATGGCATCCTCCCGACCACCGTCTCGCCGCCGCGCACGCGGTCGCCCACCGCCACCGTCACCTCCACCTCCGACGGTAGCAGCAGATCCGTGCGCGAGCCAAAACGGATCAAGCCAATGCGCTCGCCGCGCGCCACGGGGTCGCCAACCTGTTTCCAGCAAACAATACGGCGGGCGACGACGCCAGCAACCTGTCTACACGTTATCAGACGCGAGCCGTCGTCGATCACCAGCTCGTTTCGCTCGTTCACCGTGCTCGCTTCGTCGCGCGTCGCGATCACAAATCGCCCGGGCGTGTGGCGCCGCGCCACCACGCGCCCGCCCACCGGCGCACGGTTGATGTGTACGTCCAAGATCGACAGGAAGATACTGATGCTGGTCCCTTCAGGTGTGCGCTCGACGCGCACCACGCGCCCGTCGGCCGGCGCCACCACGGCGCGCGGGTCCGCCGGCGGATGGCGTTCAGGGTCGCGGAAAAAAAAGGCCATTGCCCCGCTCAGCAACACCGCACCCGCGGCCAACAACGGCGCGCCCAACGCCAGCCCAAGCGCTGCCCCCCCCAAAGGGGCGATGATAAATGGCCAACCCTCTCTCGCTACCATACCGAAACGGGGGCGCACCCTCGGCAACCCCCGTCCACTCCTCGCTGAACTCCGTCCGGCGCAACCAACCCTCTAGTGCGCCCGTTCGTTGGCCTTCTGGTAGCGCAACATGATCGCTTGCATCTGGTCCTTGACGGCCAACTTCTTCTTCTTCAACGTGATCTCCTCGAGCTGCTCCTCGTCGCTCGGATAGGCGAGCGACGCCAGTTCGCTCAAACGCTCCTCGTACCGCTTGTGCTCGCGAGCCAGTTCGCGAAACTCCGGATCGACCATCATCAAGTGCTCTCGTAGACGCTCCGTCTTGTCCATCAGCAGCCTCCTCTGTGGTCTAGGGCTTCGGCGCCGATGGTAGCCCAAAGGCTGCGGCGAATCAAGTCTGCCCTCCGTCGAGCGGGCCGCTCATCACCAGCGCATCCTCCACCGGCTCGCGGTAGTACGCGCCGCGCTGCCCCACTACCCGCAACCCGCATCGCTCATAAAACCTCTGCGCCGCGATGTTGGAGGCGCGCACCTCCAACGTCACGCGCCGCGCGCCACGCGCCCGCGCCTGCGCCCCGAGCGCGGCCATGAGAGCCGTTCCCACGCCGCGCCGCCGCCACTCGGCGGCCACGGCGAGGTTGTCAACCTCCAGCGTGTCGCCGGCGATGTGCCCGATGATGAAGCCACAGACCTCGCCGTCGGCCGTGCGCGCCACTAGCGCGAGTCCGTGCGCCGCCGCGCGCCGGTAGGCCACTTCGCCCCACGGACTCAAGTTGGCGGCGCGTTCGAGCCGCGCCGCCGCCGCCCAGTCGCTCTCCTGCGGCCGGTCGAGGCGCCACGCGGCGTTTTGGCGTCGGTCTTGCATAATTATGCAGACTATCTTTGCATTCTTATGCGACGCCATGCCCGTCCGGACGCCCCTTGAGTTCCGCGTCCGCCGGGCGGACGTAAAGCGGCGCCGCGCGCCCCGCGCGCCGCGCCAAGCGCGCCACCGCCGAAGCCAACTCCACCGCCGCCGGGGCCAGCGTCCACGCCCCCGCCTCCCCGCTCGCTCCCTCGCGCCAACGCCGCCCCCGCGTCGCCGCCAAACGCGCGATCTCCTCGCGCCACAGGCGCGCTCCTTCTCCGGCCCAGACCAACCCATCCCCCCAATCCCGCTCCCACAGCTCGTGCGGGCGCGCGTACCAGGCAGCCTCCTCCTCTTCGACGCCGTCCGCCACAACATGCAACACTTGACAGAAGAGTTCGCTCCTTCCCGCCGGCAAAAGCGCGCACACGCGCGCTCCGGGCAGCGCTTCGGCTGCAGCCACTGCGTGCAACGTCGGCACGCCCGCCGCTCGCTTCCCCGTCGCTCGTGCCAGCGCCCGCACCGTCGCCAAACCCGCCCTAAGCCCGGTGAAACTGCCCGGCCCCACCGCCACGGCGAACAGATCCACGTCCTGTAGCCCGCGGTCGGCCTCGCGCAACACCGCGTCCACTGCCACAAGCAGGCTCGCCGACGCCTGTCTTTCGCCCAGCGCTCGCCACGCCCGCACGCGCCCCGCTTCCACCACGGCAACGCTGGCCGCGCGTGTCGCCGTCTCCACGGCCAGAATTGTTTCGTCCATCTCGATTCGTCACGCCCTCTTATCAGACGCTGTAGCGCCCGGATCTACTCCGCCGCTCGCACGCGCCCGTCCAACCCCACGGCGCTCGCCAGCCGCCGATGGATCTTCGCCACGCGCTCCACCTGCCCCTTGGCGGCGAAACGCTCGTAGAACCCTTCGGCGCGAAATTCCCGCTGCAACTCAGCCCACGGCGCCAGCCGCACCTCCCAGCGGCGGACGCGCCCTTCGGGCGGTTCGGCATCCACGCGCGCTAGATCAGCGCACACACGCACCATCGCCTTGATCGTCACCGAGCGCGTCACCATGTAACCGTCGTTGCCCCACGCGCGATCCCACACCCTCTCGGCCGCTTTGAAGAAGTCGCGTACGATCTCGTAGTAGCGCTCCGCCCCGCGCGCGTCCTGCCGCTCGATCGCCGTCCAGTCGGCCGCCACCCAGCGGTGCACTTCGTTGAATAGCTCCGCTTGCAGTATCCACTTCTCCTGCCGACTGCGCCCGCCCAAACGGTTGATCCGATAGCGCAGCGGGCTGTCCGCTTCGCGATAGAGTAGATCGACGATGCGCGCGGCGAACTTTTTGTCCGGCGTCGCCCACGTCACGCGCTCGTATAGGTCCACCAAGTGGCTCTTGTTGATGCGCGTCGGCGTCGAGTTGATGATGACGAACATCTCGGCGGCGAAATCCTCGCTCCGCCCGTCGAATATCACGCACGGCACGTGGACCGTGCCAGCCTCCTCAGGCCGGTCACGAAAGTAGAACTCTAGCGCCGCCAGTCGGTGCTGCCCATCGATGATCAGATACTTGCCCTCCGGCTCCTGCAGGTCGCCGACGTTCTCGTAAGCGCCGATCGGCGCAAACTGCAGCCTCTCGCTCGTAAAGAGCAGCACCGTGCCCGGAATCGGCGGCTGCGTCACCGCTGTCTCGTAGAAGTTCTTGATGGCGCGCACCTTCGCGCGCGAAAGCGGCCGCTGAAAAGCCTTCTCCGACCGCTCCGTGCGCGCGATGAAACGACCGATCTCGTCGCCCTCCGGCACCGGTTCGGGTGCGATCTGCTCGCCCTCGCCGTAGTACCGGCTGATGAACCGCACTTTGCCCAAAAGGTCCTCGGCTGCGTAGGCGACGAAATAGAAGACCGCATCTTTCTGCCGGATCTGCGTCGCAAGCATGCCTCTTGGCTCCTTTCGTTCGACATCCGACGAGGAATTATTCACCATCGCTCCCGCTGATCGCAAACGCGCTCGGTGGGCCACCCCGAGCGCGCGACGCGACCGCCTGCAACGCACCCCGCTCCGAAGCCCCACCCCTCGCACGCCGAAAGACCAGCGCCCCATCGCGCTTGCGCGCAGAGCGAAAGCAACGATCAACGCCTCCGCGCGCCGTCAGCGCGAGCACCACTGCTGGACCGAAGGATCTCTCCCTCCCCCTTTCGCACGCCGCCGGAAAATGCGCCCCGTTGCTCGCTGCCCAGAAACAAAGATGCACCCCATCGGCATCGGTGCCTTCGCTGCTCGTGCGAAGAGCAAAGAGACCAGCGAGGCAAAGGTGTGTCTGAAGAGTGGCGCTAGAACAAGAGAATCATGTGCGCTTGCCAGCGAGGTAAAGGTGTGTCGTCACTCCTCGCGATGAAAGAAGGCCACATCAGAACGAACCGGACCGGCGCACCGTTCCCACATGTGCGCGGCCGGACGGCCGCCAGATGCACCGTCCCTCCGCGTGCACCGCTAGAAGATGCGTTGTACGCACTCGAGGTGGAACGACACCACCGCCCAAGCAACCTCGTCGCAGGCCTTCGCGAGGCACGCAACAAGGAGTCGCGCGCAAAGAGATGCTCCCAAGCGGGCACCGCACGCGCCTTCGCTGGAAAGCAACTGGGCAGCAGCAACCATGACCGTCGAACCGATTGAACACCTGTCTGCTTGTCTGCTGCTTGCCGTGCCAGACAAGGGGCACGTGCCCGGTCGCCTGCTGCCTCGGCCGATCACTACACGGCGTAGCCGCCTGGGCCCCGTTCGGTTCGTCGGCTCACGTTCCAATGCTCACGGCGCGTCGCTCCGTCGCTTGCGCCGCAACGGCAAAGGCTTGGTCGAGATCCGCGATCAAGTCATCGACATCCTCGATGCCGACTGAAACGCGCACCAAGTCGGCTGGCGGCCCCAGTCGCGCCCGCAGACGTTCCGGCACGCTGGCGTGCGACATGCGACACGGCAAGCTGATCGATGACGTCACCGACCCGAAACTGACGGCGATGGTGAACAACTGCGTCGCCTCTGCGACTCGTCGCGACAACTCCGCATCGCCCGTGGTGAAACTGATCACCGCGCC
>CAKZOF010000328.1 GCA_937135995.1 uncultured Pyrinomonas sp. | reverse complement strand
CCGATCGCCCGGCGCTGTCCGTTGGTTGTCGGCGGTGAAGCTCCAAACTTCCGTATACCCGTGCCAGCGCTCCAAGCGCCGATCGCGCCACGGGTCCGTGATGTTCAAGAAACGACCGTCGAACCGACGCCCGCGCTCGGCGGCGAGGTCTTCGCGCGCGATCCACAACAAAGCGTGCGTTTCGCTTCCATCGGGCATCTTCAACGGCTCGAAGTAGAGGCCTTCGGCTTCAGCCCGCTGGCGCAGCAATTCCCAATTGTGCCCGCGCATATCGCGCCAGAAGGTGTTCTGCTGCTGGTAAGCGCGCTCGAGATTGATGTCGTCGACGATGCCGCCGAGCATCCGCTGGGCCAACGACAGCCGCGCCTGAATATCGTGCAATTCGACGGGCGAGAAGGTTTGATCGTCGTCCTGCGCGTCGTAGAGCGAGAGCACGGCGAGCGCGCGCAACCGGTGCGCCTGTTTGTAGTCGTCCACGTTGCGTTTGAGCGTGCGCGCTGTGGCGCGGGTGCTGAAGCCATACGAGTCGAGAAAGAGCGTGCGAAAGGCCAACCACACGGCGCGTTCCCACGTGTCTTGTTCGGCGTCGGCAAGGTCGAGGATGGGACGCGGCATGCCCTGTCTGACGCGGTTGTCGCCGACGCGCGCGTAGAGAAAGGGCGTTGCGGCTGCCGCCCACTGCAGAGCATCGGGGCGCGCGTAGGTGTGCGCCCAGACGTAACGGAGCCGGTCGTTTTCGCGATCCGCGTCGCCGAGCGTATCGCGCAGGATGCTGACGAGCGGCATCTCCGCGGCATCGGCAGCGTCGCCGAAGATGGTCAAAAGCTCCGCGCCGCCTGCCACCGGCACCACTTCCAAGCGAAGACGCGTCGGCGCGCGGCGTCCTTCGCTGTTCTGGTCCACTGGCAGCGCAGGCAGCTCCGCAGGCGCAACCGGATCAGAGAACGCCGGTCCGGCGCTCATCGGAGCCGTGAACGAATGGTTCGCCTCTGACCGCGGCAGTCGAGCCTCCTGCGCGCAAACGGAAGCCTCCGTCGAGATCAACAGGCAGAAGAAGAGCAACAGCGGGGCCACAGCGCGCCTCTGCCACGCACGCAAGTCTCTGGCCGACCACACGCTGTTCGGAAACGAATCGTGGGAGACCCAACCCAATCGCTCTGTCAAGTTCGGCATACTGCACCGTAAGCGTAAAGCTCCGCGTGGAGCGCAAACATTGCACCGGCTTGGTCGGCGCAGCGTTCGTCATGCCACGCGCCGACATCTCGCAAAGAGCTTCTGCGATGCGCCGACGTCGCGGCAAAGTTCGCTGGGCGCGACCTCAACGCCCCAGTTCCTCGAGCGCCCGCAGTTGCGCCTCATCGACGACGAAGACGTGCGCCGATGGCACTTCACCGAGAGCAGCGACGAAGGCCGGAGCACCCTGCTCTTGCAAACGGCGTGCAACTCGGTCGTTGCTGAAGTACCGCCGCCCGCGCGCGACGACGAGCGCATCTCCGACCCGTAGCCGGGCGAGCGCGCGGCGGTCGGAGAGCGACTCGGAGCGTAGATCATCGCGCCCGGCAAGAGCTAGATAGTGGGCCACAAGGCCCGGCGTCTCGCTGAAGACGGCGGCCCCGGGCGGCGCATTGTTCGCCAGCCAACGAGCCACATCGCGCACGCTCGCATCGTAGAACTCATCGTGCGGGAAGTAGCTTCCCGCTCGCGCCATTCCACCGCCGAGCGCGTTGGTGTAGAGGCGATAGTGGGGCGCAGCCTCGGCCGCGGCGGCGAACGAAAACAGGACGACCGCAGTCGCCAGCGCCGCGCGCGCGGCCGCGAAACGGC
>CAKZOF010000327.1 GCA_937135995.1 uncultured Pyrinomonas sp. | reverse complement strand
GTTGCAACAGGCGGCACGAGCCGATGATGACGTTGAGCGGCGTGCGCAGTTCGTGGCTGACGTTGGCGACAAAGGCTGATTTGAGCCGGTCGTGTTCGCGCAATCTCTCGTAAGCTTCAGTCAGTTGCTCGTGCCGACGCACTTCATCCGTGACGTCGCGAAAGACGGCGACGGCTCCCTCGCGTCTTCCGCGTTCGCCGATGAGCGGCGTCGCGCTCACGTCGAGCACGCGCTCTTCGTGACCGAAGGTGACGAAGAGCAAGCGTTCGTTGCTGACGCGCTCGCCATGTTCTAGCGCGCGCCCGAGCGGCGTGGCGATCGGCGCGAGCCGCTGGCCGTCCAAGGTGAAAAGGTGGAGCGCGTTGAGCAAGCGCCAGACGTTGTGACCGCGTTCATCCTGATTGAGGCCGAGCGTACGCGCCGCTTTGGGGTTGACGCGATAAGCGCCCTGGCCATCGACGATGATAACGCCTTCGTCCATCTGATTGATGACGCTCTCCAGTTCGGCGGCGCGCGCCCGTTCGGCGGCGAAAGCCGATTGCGCCAGCCGCTCGGCCCGCACGCGATCGGAAACGGCCGACAGGATCAAGATCAGATCGGCGCGTTCGGCTGCTTGCGAGCGCGTCGGCCACAGGATGACATCCCAAAAAGCTTGCTTTTCGCCCGATCGGTCGAGATCGAGTTGCAAACTGTAGTTGATGAACGGGCGTCGCACACGCCGCACGTCTTCTACTGCGTGTTGCAGTGCGCTGAAGGTTTGGGCCACCTCGAACAACTTGTGCCCGGCCAGATCGTCGGCGCTTTGGCCGACGAAACGCGCGAAAGTCGGGTTCGCTGTCCGAATCGTTAGCTCGTCGTCGAGCACGGCGACGCCGATCGGCAAACTGTTGAGCACTTCGGCGGTGAAGGCGCGTTGGTTCTGCAGTTCTTCGAAGCGCTCTTGCAAACTGGCGGCCATGGCGTTGAAACTCTGCGCCAATGTGCCCAGTTCATCTTTGGTTTCGATCTCGATGCGCTCGTGCAAGCGTCCTTCGCCGAGAGTAGAAGCGGCTTGTGCCAGACGGCTGAGCGGTGTGGTGAACCGACCAACAGCCCAGATCGCCAGCAACGTCGTGGCGATGAGCGCTGCCGCCCATGTTGCCATCAGCCACAGCACCGTCCACACGGAGCGCGTGTATTCGGGCACGCCGACGGCCACGCTCCACCCGTAAGGTTCGACGCGGCGAATGCTGGTCATCCGTTGAACGCCATCGCTCCACGCTTGTTTGCTCGCTCCTTGCGCCATCATGCGCGGCACGGGCAAGCGCGCTTCGCCGAGCAGCGGTTGCCCGTGCGGGTCTAACACGACCACGGTGGCTTCCGTCTCTGCCGGAAGTTGCTGCTGCAGAGTCGCATACAGACCGGTGATCTCTCTTTGTGAGAATGATTCATCGGCGAGCTTGTCGCGGTGGTCGTCGAGCCAGATTTCGAGCGTGCTGGCGGCGGCGGCGGTGGTCAGTTGGACGATGATGCGTCCCTGCTCGGCGAGGTTCTGGCGATGGCGGTTGATCTGGAGCAAGCTGACGATCAACAGCGGAAGCGACAGCATGACGAGCGTGATGAGTAACCGTGCCCGCACGCTCTGCATCACGCCCTGCACGATAGTGCTCTGCTGGCTCCGCTTGTCGCTCGGCGCTTCGCTCATCGGTCTTCCCGTCGGTTCTGGCCGCAAAGGTATGGCGCGGCGCGGACCGCTGCCATCCGAAAGAAAGCAATTTTCATGCCGACTCGACGGCGATTTCACCGCGAGTTCATCCGGGAGGCAGGTTGAACGAGCGTATGGGGGCGTTGGCGTCGAGCCCGGTCAGCCTTCCGCCCAATCGCCGTCGGCGGCGAGCAAGCGCTTCAACAACAACTCTAAGTGATCGAAATCGACCGGTTTAGCGACGTAGCTGGCGCACCCGGCGGCGTGAGCTTCGGCCTGAAAATCGCGCGTGTCGTGGGCCGAGACGGCGACGATCGGGATGTGCTGCAGGGCCGGATGCTGTCGAATGCGGCGCGTCGCTTCCAGCCCATCGATCACGGGCAAGCTCAGGTCCATCAAGATCAAGTCCGGGCGCTCGCGCTCGGCCTTCTCAATAGCCTCTCGACCGTTGGTCGCTTCGGTCACGCGGTAGCCGCACATCTCCAGCAAACGCCTCATCATGAAGCGGTTGTCCTCGAAATCCTCGACCACGAGGATGAGATGTTGCCGCTCGGCGTCGTTCATCGGTCGCAAAATCGCCTCTTGCTGCAGGATCGAAAGCCGTTTTTTACGCCAAAACCGGTCCCGCGTGCAAACACGCGCAGTCGGAAAGCGGAGCCAGAGGCGCTGCTGCTTGGATGCGCAAGCCGCTGTTTCGCTCCCGAAAATCTTTCTGCTAAGATAGCGCATCGAACCGCGACAGTTTGCGAGGGTGCGAGTGCGCTTTATTGATACACTCGCGGCGAATGGTTGCGCAACGGGTAGACTGGCTGGCGAGGGGAGAGCGGGTGAACGACGAGGGATGGCCAACCGACGACCGGGAAGCCCTGTTGGAACTTGGGCGCGCTTCCGTGGAGATCGTCCACGACATCAAGAACCAGTTGGGCGGTCTCAAACTCTACGTCACTTTCTTACGTCGGCGAGCGGTGGCGGAAGGGCGCGCGGCAGACGAGCTTGAGACGCTGGACAAGCTCCGCGCGGGGCTTGATCGAGCCGCCGACGAACTGAACGTTTTGGTGCGCTGCGCGCGCCCCGTCACGTTGCGGTGCGAGGGCGAGAGCGACTTGGCCCGCATCGTGGGCGGTTTCGGCCAGCGGTCGGGGCGCGAAGTGGTTTGCGAAGCGGGCGATTACCGCGGACGGTTCGACGCGCTCGCGCTCGTCGAGGCTCTGACGCTGCTATGCTGCGGCGAGGCGGCAAGCTCTGTCAGGTTGCGGCGTCGCGGGCCAGAAGCCGTGATCGAGTGGCGCGGCACCGCTCCAAGCGCGGAGATGGCGACTCGCGAGCGGCTGCGCCGTGCGCTCGGCGAGCGCATCGTGCAGGCACACGGCGGTGCGGTGGAACGCGACGGAGAATTGACTCGCCTGCGTCTGCCGCTTCGGGCAGAGGTGTGAACTGATCTTGCAACGGGCAGTGCTCGATTTCGACTTCAAGGAGCGAAGACAAGGTGGACCGGAAAGAGGTGCGCGTGCTCGTCGTCGATGACGAGCCACTGATGAGCGATGCGCTCAAACAGAACCTGAGTGCCGAAGGGTACCGCGTCGATGCGGCGGCCAACGGCGCCGAGGCGATCGAGTTGTTCGATCAAGGCGGGCATCATCTGGTGATCTGTGACCTCATGCTGCCGGACATGGACGGGATGAGCGTTCTCAAACACGTCAAGGATACGCGCCCGTCAACGGAAGTGATCATGATCACCGGTTACGGGTCGGTGGCACGCGCTGTGGAAGCGACCAAGGCCGGAGCCTTCTACTTCGTCGAAAAGCCCTTCGAGTTCGATCAGTTACACATCCTGATCGAGAAAGCTTTGGAACGGCGCGAACTGGTCACTGAAACGGAGAACATGCGGCGGCAGCTTTCGACGCGCACGGAATATTTCAACATCATCGGCGCTTCCAAAGCGATGCAGAACATCTACGAGACGATCGAGTCGGTAGCTAAATCCGACGCCAACATCTTGATCGTCGGCGAATCGGGCACGGGCAAGGAGTTGATCGCCAACGCTATTCACTACAACTCGCACCGCGCCAAAAAACCGTTCATCAAAGTCAACTGTGCCGCGTTGCCCAAAGAGTTGATCGAATCGGAACTGTTCGGCCACACCAAGGGGGCGTTCACCGGCGCTTACGCCGACAAAGACGGCTTGGTGCAGCACGCGGCTGGCGGTTCGCTCCTGCTCGACGAGATCACCGAGATGCCCGTCGAGCTGCAACCGAAGCTCTTGCGCGTGCTGCAAGATCGCAGTTATCGCAAGCTCGGTTCGGAGAAGACCTATGCCGCCGATTTCCGCTTGATCACCTCGACCAACCGCATGCCGGCCGATGCCATTCGCGAAGGGCGCTTGCGCGACGATCTGTTCTACCGCATCTCGACGATCACGATTCACGTCCCGCCACTGCGCGAGCGGGCCGAAGACATTCAACTGTTGGCCGAGCATTTCTTGAAGACCTACGCGCGCAAGTACCAGCGCCCGATCACCGGCATTTCGCAAGCGGCTTATGCGCGGCTGTTTGCTCATTCGTGGCCCGGCAACGTGCGCGAACTGCAGAACGTCATCGAACGCGCTGTACTGCTGGCCAAGGGAAACAAGATCGAGCCGCACGATCTGCCGTTCGACAACGGCTCGTTGCCTGAAAAGGGAGCGACGCAAAGCGCGTGGGACGTGCCGCCCAACATGACGCTCGAAGAGATCGAAAAGCTGGTCATCGAACGGACGTTGCAGCGCACCGGCGGCAACAAACAGGCCGCGGCCAACATCCTCGGCATCTACCGCCCGCGTCTTTACAGCAAGATCAGAAAATACAAGATCGACGTCAACGCGCTCGTCTCTTCTTCGGAATAGAGCGCCGCGCTCTGCTCGAAGCTCGAGTGCCGCCGTCGCCGGCGCGTTAACTGAAGGCCCGGGCCAACCTCACCGAGGCGATCATCGAACTTTGCCGCAGGGGCGAACGCTTGTGCGCTGCGGTCTTTTCGTCTCGAAAGGCTGAGAGGATCCGTGCCTGTCGCCTCGTAGGATGCTCTGTTCCATGCCTTTTCGTCTGTTCGTCCACGGCGAAAACGCTCGAAGCACAGGGGGCGGTCCAAGAGCGTTCGTTCAAAGTCCTTTTCGTTGCCGCCACGTGCGCGCCACCTCTGCTGGCGACTGGCGTTGGCCATCCACTTCGTAGTTCATCCGGCGCATCTCTTCGGTGGAGATCGAATCGGCCAATCTTTCCACGACCTCACGCACTTGTGGGACACGCTCCGCCGTTTCGCGGCGGACGAGCACCACGGCTTCGTAGGGCGGAAAGTAGTGACGGTCGTCTTCGAGTTGAACGAGGTCAAGCGCGGCGATCAATCCGTCGGTGGAGTTGCCAGCGATCAGATCCACTTCGCCAGCGGCCAGCGCGCGGTAAGTTAGCGACAAGTCCATCTCGCGCGGCGGCGCAGCGAAATTCAGACCATAAGTGCGCACAAAGCCAGCGTAACCATCGGGACGCGAGATGAAGTCTTGGCCGAACCCGGCGCGCCAACGCGGGGCATGGGGTGCAAGGTCCGAGATGGCGCGCAGGCGAAGTCGGCGCGCGTCGGCGCCGCGAACGAGAATGGCGAAGTCGTTGCGAAAGCCCAAGGGCGGTCCGACGATGACCTCGAACTTCTCGAGATACTCACGCCGAACACGCTCGCGTACGGCGCGCACGTCCGCGAGCGGTTGGTGACCGAGGATGGCCGTGTAAGCAGTTCCCGTGTACTCCGGGTAGAGATCTATCTGCCCAGCGACCAAGGCGTTGTGGCAGAGATTGCCGCCCAGCTCGAAGCGTCGTTCGACTTCGACGCCGCGCGCTTCGAGCATCTGCGCGAGGATCTCGCCGAGGATGACCTGTTCGGTGAAGTCCTTGGAGCCGACGACCACGCGCGGTTTGGCTGGACCGGCAGCGGGTGCGGCGGCAAAACGCCATAGCGCAAACGCGGCGAGCAGAAGAACCGCTGCTGCGCCCGCTGCCAGCGTTGCCGCTCGAGTCTCAAGGAAGCGCGACGGGCGACGGGCGCGAAGGCGCGTTTCCACCCTGCCAAGCGCCCAATCAACTGCGAGCGCCATCAATGCTGCCGGCACGGCGCCAGCGAGGATCAACCGGTCATCGTTGGCGCGCAGGCCGCGAAAGATCAGCGTGCCCAGCCCGCCGGCACCGATGGCGGCGGCGATGGTCGCCACGCCGACGCCGATCACAGCGGCGACGCGCACGCCGGCCATGATGACGCCCGTCGCAAGCGGCAGTTCCACTTGCCAGAGCAACTGGCGTGGCGTCATCCCCATGGCGATGGCCGCTTCGCGCACGTGGCGATCGACACCTTCGACCCCAGTGACGGTATTGCGGACGATGGGCAGCAGCGCGTAGAGGACGAGCGCCACCGTCGCCGTGCGCGCGCCGATGCCGCCGATCAAGGGAAGCGGAATGAGCAGCCCGAAGAGCGCCAGACTCGGAACGGTCTGCAGCACGCCAGCGACGCCGAGCACCGGATCTTTCCAGCGCGGATGGCGCACGAGCCAGACGCCGAGCGGGATGCCGACGGCTGCGGCCACCGCCGTTGAGATGATGACGAGCACGAGATGTTCACCCGCCAAACGGAGCAACGTCGGCCAGTTCTGCGCGAAGAATGCGACCACTCTCATCATCTTTCGCTGATCGAATCAGGTGCTTCCCCATCGCCGTAGGCACACGTGTCCCTGAACACTTGGCGCGAAGCGGGCGCTGTTCGATCCTCGTCGAAATTTCCGACGCGCAGCGTCGCAAGATATGCGCGCGCGTAGGGGTCCGTGGCTTGCAAAAACTCATGCGGCGCGGCGAGAAGCTGGATGCGGCCGTCGCGCATCAGGGCGATGCGCGAAGCGAGCAACAACGCTTCGCGCAGGTCGTGCGTGACGAAGACCACGGTTTTGTTCAATCGGCGGCAGAGCGCGGCGAACTCGCGTTGCAATTCGGCGCGCGTCAACGGATCGAGCGCGCCGAAGGGTTCGTCGAGCAACAAGAGGGGCGGATCGGCAGCAAGCGCGCGCGCTACGCCCACGCGTTGGCGCTGCCCGCCCGAAAGCTCGTGCGGAAACCGTGCGGCAAAGCGTTCGTGGGCTCGACACGAACCAGATGGCTGCTCTCATGTTGTGGGGGAGGAAGCTGAACCCCGGCATGGACATCAAGGCCGTGCTG
Organism: uncultured Pyrinomonas sp.; assembly: GCA_937135995.1. GTDB lineage: Bacteria > Acidobacteriota > Blastocatellia > Pyrinomonadales > Pyrinomonadaceae > Pyrinomonas. The sequence continues at coordinate 338 of CAKZOF010000327.1, read as the reverse complement.
CTCCCCACTCGCTATATTGGTCGAGAAGACTTCGGGCCGGACTATGAAGCGATCGCGCGTATGCTCCGAGCCGTGGACTGGCCCCAGCGCGGAGAGACGGCATCCAACGACTTCGGCGCGCCGGGCTCGTGATTCTGGCCGCACAATCACCCGAGCCGGACGAAGACAGGAAGGGCCTTCCGCTCACCACCACCGACCGCCGTGTCGCGGCGGTCGCCATCCTGGTGCTCCTCGCGATCCTCTACTGGCTGTTCCTGTACTTCCGCGACAACGCAAGGCTCGTCGCCTGCCAGAGCAATATGCACCGCATCTTCACAGCCCTGCAGCTATACATGTTG
>CAKZOF010000326.1 GCA_937135995.1 uncultured Pyrinomonas sp. | reverse complement strand
TCGCCGGCGGCGGCCGTGCGGCGTCCGCTTTCGATCAACGCGCGCGCTTCGGTCGCGAGCCGATCGAACTCTTCTGTTTTTAGCACGCCCTCAGGCACTCCCGGCGACGCGGCCATCACCTCGGCAATCTCTTCGATGGCGGCCGCTTCCGTGAAGTTCCGCGCCGCTGGCAGGCCCAGTTCATCTTTGATTCTTTCGGACAGAACCATCGCTTCGGAGAGGCGTTGTTGCATCTCCGCGCCGAGCCCCTGGATCTTGTCCAGTTCGCTCTCGGCGTAAAAGGTCTTGCGCGCGTCGCGCCAGGGGTGTTCCGTCGGCGGGCCGATCTGGCCCGCTGCCGCCGCCAGTTCCCTCAAATCGCGCAGCGTGTCGGCCAGCCGCTGCCGATCGAGATCGAAGATGTCGGCGCGCAAAAAGACCTTCGGCGCGTTCTGTACTCTGCCGAGTTCGCCGTAGACGCGGTACGGCGAAAGGTTCAACGCGCCGTACGGTTGATGTAAGGCGCTCACGTACTCGTTGAGTTTCTGCCGAACGGCGCTCAACCGCTCGCCTGAATAGAGCTCGACGTGCGCTCGCTGCAGCGAAGCATCGAGCGCGCGGCCAATCTCCTGCATCACGGCTCGCTTGTTCGCCTTGGTCGAGTGGAGTTCGAGGCAGAATTCATCCAGCCCAACGTTGACCAGGCGTCGGTGGACCACTTCCAGCGCGGCCCTCTTTTCGGCGACGAACAGCACGCTCTTGCCATCCGCCAAAGCTTGCGCGATCAAGTTCGTGATTGTCTGCGATTTGCCTGTTCCGGGCGGGCCTTCCAGCACTAGGTCGTAGCCGCGAGCGACGGCGGCGATGGCTCGAAGTTGACTCGCATCAGCATCCAGAACCTGCGCTGTCCTTTCGGGAGCGAAATCCTGATCGAGGTTTAGTCGTTCGATCTCTTCGGGAAGGCTGATGAACCGCTCTCCGCTGAACTGCTCGCCATGGCGGGCGACCATCTTTTGAATGATGGGGTGAGCGGCCAGCGCCGCAGCGTTCCTTTCCAGATCCTTGTACATCGCCAGTTTCTGGAAGGAGAAGAGCGCAAGGTGAATCTCGTTCTTGATCTTCCACTCCTTCTGCTCGGCAACCGCTTCGGCCACTGCCGCGAAGAACTCTTGTGCATCACGATCTTCATCGAGTTCGCCCGAAGTGGGAAGTTCCGGTAACGCGATGCCGAAAGTGCGGCGCAAATACTCGCTGAGCGTTGGATTGACCAACGGTTCTTCTTCGGTCGCTTTGACGGTGAAACCGGCGCGCGCCGACCGGCGCGACAATTCGACGGGCACGAGCAACAACGGCGCTTTGTAGAACTCCGGCGAGCGATCCGACTCGCGGTAGTACAACATGCCGAGCGCCAGAAAAAGCGCGTTGACCCCTTGCTCCTCGATGATCGAGCGGGCTCGCTCATCCAAACGACGCAACGACCGGTCCAGTCGTTCGGCGGAAGCGGAGGTCTGCAAGTAGTCATCCGTGTAGCGATCGGCCAAGCTCTTCGGCTCGTACGGCGCGAAGTCGGGCGCGGCGAAAGCCTCCTCGACAGCATCCGCCGAAGATGTTTGCTCCTCGGACGCTGCCTCTTGTGCGCCGACCGATGGGAGGAACTTCAGCGCTCTATTCTTCAGACAGAGCAGACGGAAGATTTCCGCTGGCTGCTCGTCCACGATCGTTACGGTTGAGACTTCGTTCGGGCGAAAGTGGAGCGCCCGGTTCCTCTTGGAAAGGTCGAGAAGCTTGTTCTTCCAGCAGTTGATGGCGGCGAAGAGGTGATTGTCCGTCATGTCATCGATGAGGATGCAAGAGGATGCGTGCCGGCAGATCTGGTGGGACCCACGCAAGCAGCGCGAGCTATGCAGCCCGCGCATCAACTCATAGCAGATGTTCGACGATCTGGCAAGAAGAATTTTCTCCGGCGAAAAGATGCGCCAACGCACATCGCAAAGGCGCAAGACAGCGTCGTTCGTTTTTCGGCGGCAGGCCGTCGTAATGGCGTGTCGAATCTCCTTACAGCGCACAGCGTGGAGAGGTTCAATTCCTTTGCGTCTGGTTGTTGTGGAAGACCTTGAAGGTCTCCGCAACTCTTATCGACGTCGGCGCTGTTTTTTCGAGCATGTCGAGCAGATAGCGAGCGCTTCCGTAGTGGCTCGTAGATGCGCTTGGCGCCTTGATCTGCCAGAGCGTCGATCTCGTGGCGGTCCCCCCCCACTGTCCTTGTCATCCGGGGCAATGCAGCCGGTTTGCCAGCGGACTCGATCTAGTCTTCGTCGTAGCTGAGCGTATTGACGGGATTGCCTTCGAGGTTCTCGCGCGCGCAATCGTAGCGCATGATCGTCTTCGGATCCTTGTGCTTGGTCACCATCTGTACCTCGCGATAGCTGTGCCCGTCATCGAGCAACTTCGTGATCACCGTTCGCCGCAAGTCGTGCGGCGTCACCTTGCCCACGCCCGTGAGTTCCCCCCACCGCCCGACGATCCGCTGCACCATCCGCCCGCTCAACGCCTTGTCGAACCGCAGCGTGCGGTAGTTGACGAGCGGCTGAAAAAGATAAGAATCTTCGCCGTCCGTGCGTAGAAGCTCGCGCCGCGAGCGGTCGAGCCGAAGGTAGTCGTCGATAGCGCGCTTGACGTCCTCCGGCAACGGCCACACCTCTTCGCGTCCGCCTTTGATCCGGCACTGCAACGTCCAGCGCCCGTGGCTCCACTTGATGCTCGCGACGCGCAGCGCGCTCACCTCGGCGAGTCGCAACCCGAGCCGCAACATCAGGAGCATCAGCGCGTAGTCGCGCGCGCCGTCTACCTTGCTCCGATCAGGCCCGGCAAGCAGGTGGCGCACTTCTCGCGGCGTGAGCGCGCGCCCTTGCGGTTCGGCCGGAGGACGCGGCGGCGCGACCAACTTGGTGGAAGCCGGATTGCGCTGGATCACGCCTCCGGCCTTGAGGTACTCGAAGAAAGAACGAACGATGGCGAGTTTGGTCGCCACCGTGTTCGCTTTGCGCCCTTTGTGCATCCGCAGGTGATCGCGGTAGGCTTGCACCATTGCCGGCGTCACCTGCGCTGGATGGATTCGATCGACGAACTCAAAGAACTCACGAATGGTGCGCGCGTAAGCCGCGCGGGTCTGTTCGCTGACGGACCTGTAGATGAACTGTTTGGCCTGCGCCGCGTCGAATCGGCGAGGCACCTGCAGCCCGGTCTCTTCCATGATCGAGTGCCGTTCACTCATCTCGTTGCCACCAGTCTCCAGCGAAAAAGTCTCCCACATCACCGTTCCTGTTGACCGCGCCGATCACGCTCGTATAAGCAGCGCTCCGACGGATGACTTCCACCCCACGCCGACAACACGCCCGAT
>CAKZOF010000325.1 GCA_937135995.1 uncultured Pyrinomonas sp. | reverse complement strand
ATAGGGCTGCCGATGTGAACCCAAGGAAAAGGCAGAACTCGCGCCGCGCGACCTGCGCCTCTTCTTCGCGTTCGTACGGGAAGTCGCGCTGGTAGGGCGCGCTCATGCGTCTCACTTCCGCCTCGTCCGACAACTTCACCATCGCTTCGTCTTTCATCGGGACCGGCTCCATCAACGCGCTTCAAGCATCTAGAACTCGTTTCTCTTGTCGGCGTTTTCGACCTGCGCGTCGAGCCACGACTCGCGGAAACTCGGTTCCGCGGTTTCGTCGACGCACAGGTCGTCCTCTTCGATCGGCAGCATCAGGTAAACGCGCGTTGCGACGCGCTGGCGCCCGAAGACGTGGACGTTGACGGGGCGCACACCGCGCCGCCGAGGCACGATCTCCTCGTACCGACCGTAGGTGAGCGCGCCCGTCGGACAGACGCTCGCGCACATCGGCTTCAAACCTTCCGCCGTCCGATCGAAGCAGAGATCGCATTTCATCTGCAGGTGCATCGCCGTATTGTACTTCGGCACACCGAACGGACAGGCGTTGACGCAGTTGCGGCAATCGAGGCAGCGCGGCTCCATCGCCGTCATCACCACACCATCCTCGGAGACCTTGATCGCATCGGCTGGACAGACGAGCGCGCAGGTCGGCTCGACACAATGCATGCAGATGGTCGGCATGGTGGCCGTCGTGTGTCCCCGATCGAGATAATCGACGAAGATCATCGAATGGCCCTTGTGCGTCCCGCACTCGCGACAAGCCGACACGCACGCGCGACATCCGATGCACCGCCGCGGATCGATGAACATCGTCTCTTCCATCGTCTTCACCGCCAAAAACGAGCTTAGAACTCAGTGGTCCATGTTTGGACCGAATCGCACTTTATGCCTTTGCCCGCGCGCAGCCTTCGTTTCGAAGCTACCTCGCTTCATGCTTCGCTCTGCGACGCGCCTTTGCGCGTCGCGCCGTAAAGCGGCAGTGCGCCGCCCTTGAGCTTCTCGATGCGCGCCGCACAGGCTTTGAACTCCGGGATCTTCGACACGGGATCCAGCACCGGATTGGTCAACAGATTGGCCGCCTGCGGCTCCGGCCAGTGATACGGGATGAAGATCGTGTCGGGCCGGATCGTTTCGGTGACGAGCGCCGGAAAGATGCCCTCTCCGCGGCGCGAACGGACGCGCACGCGCTCGCCGTCCTGTATGCCCAACCGTCGCGCCGTCTCCGGGTGGATCTCGACGTAAGGCTCCGGGCACTGGTCCACCAAAAACTTGATGCGCCGCGTCTGATTGCCCGACAGGTACTGGTAGACGACGCGCCCCGTCGTTAAGATCAACGGGAACTCTTCATCCGGCGTTTCGGCAGGCGGCTCATACTCGACCGCATGAAAACGCGCGCGTCCGTCAGGATGATAGAACCTGTGATCCTCGAACATGCGCGGTGTGCCCGGGTGGTCCGGCGTCGGGCAGGGCCAGAAGATGCCGTTGTTCTGCTCGATCTTCTCCCACGCCATGCCGTAGTAGTCGGCGTTGCCGCCGCGTGAAGCGAGACGTATCTCTTCGAAGATGTCGCGCGGGCTTTGAAATGGGAAATACTTTCCGCGCCCCAGACGGCGCGCGATCTCGCAGATGATCCACCAATCGTGGCGCGCTTCGCCGGGAGGGTCGTTGGCGCGATTGATCTTGACGACGCGCCCTTCGCCGTTGGTCGTCACGCCCTCGTCTTCGCTCCAAGCGGTCCCCGGCAGGACGACATCGGCGTAACGCGCGCTTTCGGACATGAAGAAGTCGATGCAGACGTAGAAGTCAAGTTCTTCGAGCGTGCGGCGCACCGTGTTCGTGTCGGGCAGGCTGACCATGACGTTGTTGCAGAGCGAAAGCAGGCCGCGAATCTCGCCGCGCCGCATCCGTTCAAACATCTCGACGACCGACACGCCCGCCGGCGGCAGATCTTCTTCGCTGATGCCCCACACGGCGCAGATCGCGCGGCGATGTTCGGGATTGGAAATCGAGCGCTGGCCCGGCAATTGATCGGCCTTCTGACCGTGTTCGCGTCCGCCTTGGCCGTTGCCCTGTCCGGTGATCGTCCCGTAACCGCGCCCAGGTGCGCCGATCTTGCCCGTCGCCAGCACGAGGTTGATGTAGGCGAGCGCGTTGTTGACGCCGTGCGAATGGTGTTCGATGCCGCGCGCGTGAAAGACCATCGCCGTGCGCGCTCGTCCGTAGAGTCTCGCCGCCGCAACTATTCTTTCCGCGGGCACGCCCGTGATCTCAGCCGCCACTTGTGGCGTGTAGCGCGCGACCGTCGAACGCACCTCGTCCCATCCGACGGTGTGATCGGCGATGAACTCGTCGTCAGTGAGTCCTTCTTCGATGATGACGTGGAGCAGGCCATTGGCGAGCGCAACATCGGTGCCGGGCTTAAGCTGCAAATGGATGTCGCCTTGGCGTGCGGTCGGCGTCTGGCGCGGATCGACGATGATCCAGCGCCCGCCGTTGTCTCGCTGCTGCCAGAGGAACTTGTTGAGGATGGGAAAGGTCTCGGCGCAGTTTGCGCCGGCGATCAGCAACACTTCGGCGAGCGGGATGTCGCTCCACGGATTGGCCGAACCGCGATCCACCCCGAAGGCTTTGAGATTGGCCGCCGCTGCCGAGACCATGCACAACCGCCCGTTGTAATCGACGTAGCGCGTGCCGAGCGCGACGCGCGCGAACTTGCCCATCAAGTAGGTCTTCTCGGTCGTCAGCGATGAACCGGAATAGACGGCGAGTGCGTCTTTGCCGTGCTTGGCCTGAATCTCGCGAAATCGCGCGACGACGAGATCCAGGGCTTCGTCCCACGAGGCGCGCACGAACTTCCCATCGCGTTTGATCAGCGGATGGAGCAGGCGATCCGGGTGGTGGACCTGCAAGTAGGCCGTGACACCTTTGGGGCAGAGACGCCCTTCGTTGACCGGAAAATCGTAGCGCGGTTCCAAACCGACGACGCGCCCTCGTTCCACAAGCAGGTAGAGGCCGCACTGCATGCCGCAATATGGGCAGTGCGTCGGCACCATGCGCTCGATCTCGCGATCGGCGCGCCAGCCGTCGTACGGCGCATCGTGCAAGTGCGGGCCGAACTCCCGGATGATCTCGCCCAGATCGCTGATCTTGCTCATGACGTTTCAACGCTCTTGCGGAAAAGTCTTTCAGTCGTGCCCGGACCTTTGCGCGAGCGCGGCATACGCGAGTCCGCGCATGACGCGCTTGCAGCGCGGGCAGTAGTCCTGCAACGTGCGCCCGCTCTTTAGCCGGTAATCGAACCCGAGTTCGCGCACGACGCCCTTGAGATCGTCGAGCCACGCTTGCGCGACGAACTCCGCGCCGCAGCGGGCGCAGCGCGCTTGCGCCATCTCCCGACCGCGATTCTGGTAAAGTTCAACGCCGATCGAGGCCGGTCGCTGCACGATGTGGAAGAATTTGCCGAACGGCAGATAGAAGAGCGTCATGATGACGAGCGCTTGATGGGCGAGCGCGATGAACGAGTACATGTATCCGCCCAACCACAGGCTCGACACCGTCAGCATCAAGCCCGAGACCGAAACGGCGATCAGCAGCAGATGCGGCGCGAAATCGAGCGCGAACTGTTGCATTGCGATCGCTCCGCGATCGCGCAACCGACGATGGATGGCGATGGCGCAACCGGCGATGACCATGATGGCCGTAAAGTCGAGCGCGTGAAAGATCACCCATCCGACGATCGACCGGCCATCCACGGCGACGGTCGGAAAACCAAAGAGGTATGCGCGGTAGGCGCGCGCGCCTTCGAGTTCAAAGTGAATCCAACCGAAGACCAGAGGGAAGGTGATCGCCGCCGAGATGATGCACCCCCACATGATGAGCGCATGCATCAACCACCGCGTGCGACTGCGGCGCAGAATGAATCGTTGTGCGACGAGGTTGCCGAACGCCGTTCCGACGATGCTCCGCAAGTTGCGCCCGAGGTTCTTTCGGTCGAGGAAGAGCTGCCAACCGCGCAGCCAGTAGCGCCGCGTCGCCGGACGACGGAGCCAGATGGCGTAGCGGAAGATGATCGCGCCGAAAGCGATGACGCTCGCCACCGTGTAACCGAAGAGCGCCGCGTCGTAGTGCTCCAGACGGCGCGAGCCGAGGTAGATGAGCGCCGTCAGCGCGGCGGAAGCGGCGGCGGCGATGATCAGCGCCCGCACCCGCGCGGTCGCGAGTGAAGACCATTCTTCGTCTTTCAAGGCAGCTCCTCGCATATCTTCAGCCAAGGATGCTAAGCGCGCACCAAAAGCACGCGCGATGACTTAGGTCACGCATGCAACGACCGCTCTTCCGCCGGCGAACCGGTCGCTCATCAGTTCGCCGGTTCGTCCGTGGCGGGCGCGCGTTTCGTCTGGCGACCGCTGATCACTTGCGGAACGATGCGGTAGAGGCAGATGTCGTTGGCGCGTCCCCAAACATCGACCCACGTAAGGCTGATCGCCGGCGTGAGAGTCGGATTGGTCCGGGTGATGTACTGCATGGCGTGCTCGATCTCTTCCGGCGAGATCAACCGTTCGGCCTTGCCGACGATCACGACGCTCTGCCAGTGGGTCGCATCTTCCACCTCTTCTACCTGCAAACAGACCTGCGGGTTGGCGTTGATGTACTCGGTCTTCATCCCTTCGGTGGTGAAGATGTAGATGTACGGTTCGTCGTAGGCGTAGTGGATCGGGATGACATAGGGACGGTTGTCGCGCGCGCAACCCAAATGACCGTATCCGACGCGTGCCAGCAGCGCGTGTGCTTCTTGCGGCGGCATCTCTTCGATTTCAACCGGCATGGATCGTCTCTCTCCTCTCGCGTGATG
>CAKZOF010000324.1 GCA_937135995.1 uncultured Pyrinomonas sp. | reverse complement strand
GCCGTGGCCTCTACCTCAAGTTGGAGCGCTATCAACTGGACGTCGCCCAACTGGCGCAATCGACTTCTTGAAGGGGCGCTGCGGGCAATGCGCCACAGGCGGAGGCCACGCGCCTTCTCTGGGCGGTCCCCGCGAAATCCAACGATCGTTGTGTTTGCGGCGCAGCGGCGTCTCACAGCGGCGCAAGCTGCAGGGCGGCGAAGTAGTCTTTGTAAAGTTCGTTGTAGCTGCGGATTGTGTAATCGAGCAGACTGGGCAGCTCGCGAATGTCGGCGCTGTTGACCGCTAGATTGATGTTGTGAAGAAAGGCAACGTGCGCATCGCCCGTGCGCAACGTGGGCGAAATCTGCACGAAGAAGAGGCGGCGGCGTTCCGCCGGACGAAGCGCCTTGATCTCGCGCGCGATGAAGGCGGCCCCTTGTTCAGCGGCGTCGAACTCTGCATCCAAAACGAGCACGTCCATCTGGTCTTCGCGCATGCGCTCGATGGCTTGCGACGTGTTGGCGGCGATGTAGACCTCGTAGTTGTTCTCGCTCAACGCGCGCGCAAGCGGCTCGCGCGCGCTCTGTTCGACGCACAAGAGCACACGCCGCTGCCGTCGGCGGCGGTGCGCAACAGCGCCGGATTGCTCGCCGCGAAGCAACCGGGCCAAAGCGTTCAAAAGTTCCTCGCCCGCGAGTTCGCTCGCCGGCTCGCTTGCGCCGGAGCGCGGCGCCGGCTGAGCAGTCTCAAGGTTGAACGCCGGCGCCGGAATGGGACGCGCTTCGCGCGGTGCCGAACCTTCCGCCCGCCGCTCGCGCTCGTCCTGCTCGAACCTTGGCGGTTGAATCTGCACCGCTTGTTGACATTTCGGGCACCGCACTGTGAACGAGCGCGATGGCACTTTGGTCTCATCCAGTTGCAATCGAGCCGAACAGTGAGAGCAGACGATGATCATCGTTGTCACCTCTCGATGCGAAACCAGCGATGGCGGCCTCGTATCAGCGTGAGCCGCAACGGGGCGCGTCCTGCTACTCGATGACTTCGAGCATGGAAGCGACGCCCTCCGGTCTCAACGCGGGTGCACCTTGGGTGCGCAGGTAGTCCTCGCCCGACGACAGACCCTTGAGCGCCAAAAGCAAGTTGTTTTGGTTAGTTGCAAAAGCCAACCCGTCTTCGAGCGTGATCACGCCGCTTTCGATCATCCCTTTGATCACCGTGTCGAAATCCTGCATGCCGTCGAGCTGGCCGTCGCGCATCGCATCGAGCAGCGATTTCCCTTCGGATTCGCCCTCTTGAATGTACTCGCGCGTGCGCGGCGTAGACTTCAAGATTTCAACGGCGGCAACGCGCCCGCGGCCATCGGCGCGCGGGATCAATCGTTGCGAGATAATGTAGCGGAACGTTTGGGCCAATCGGGTGCGGATCACCGGCTCTTCGTTCTTCGGATAGAGGCCGATGATGCGGTCGATCGTCTTGGAAGCGTCGATGGTGTGAAGCGTCGAAAGGACCAAGTGGCCAGTCTCCGCCGCTTCGAGGGCGATCTCGGTCGTCTCGAGGTCGCGCATCTCGCCGATCAGGATCACCTTCGGCGCTTGCCGCAAGGCCGCGCGCAGCGCCGAAGGGAAATCGACCGCATCGGTGCCGACTTCGCGTTGATTGATGGTCGAATTCTTGTGCGTGTGCAAGAACTCGATCGGATCCTCGATCGTCACGATGTGGTAGTGCTTGGTTTCGTTGATCAGGTCGATCACGGCGGCCAGCGTCGAAGATTTGCCCGATCCCGTCGGTCCCGTGACGAGGACGATGCCGTTGCGCAGGTTGGCGATCTCGGCCAACTGCGGCGGCAACCCCAGAGAACGCAAAGTCGGGATCTCGGTCGGGATGACGCGCATCACGATCGAGTAGGTGCCGCGTTGCTGGAAGATGTTAACGCGAAAACGCGTGCGCGACGGGAGCGAAAAACTCAGATCGACGGCGCCCGTGCGCACCAGCTTCTCGGCGGCATCCGGATGGCCACGAAGCAGCGTCATCGCGATGATCTCGGTCTGGTAAGGTGTCAACCGTTGCAACCCGAGCGGTTGCACCGGGGCGAGCCGACCGTTGATCTCGACCTGCGGCGGCTGACCGACGGAGAAGTTGAGGTCGCTGATCTTGTCCGAGGCGAGCAGCATGCGCTCGATAATGGGCGAAGGGTCGAAGAAGCTCATAACGATGGCTCCGCGCGTGAATGGAGGACGCCCGCGAGCGTCGAGAGACATTGTGGCGCAACTCGATGACAAACGCAAGATAAAATTTTTAAACACCGGAACGAGCAGCGACCGCAGCGGACGATTGCAACTAGCGAAAAAGAAGGTAAGTTGCCGGCCCGCGCGGCGAGGACGACCCTGATCGGTGGGCGAGCTGCCGACCCTTTGCTCTGTTGGAGCCTCAGATTTGGCGGGAACGCTGATCGTCGTTGCGTTCGAAGCGACGGAAGCGGCCACTTCTGCGGTTCACCGTTGACCTCGGCCTTTTCCTGTGTTCCAGCGGGCAGCTTGCAAGCTCAAGCGAGCGCTTGTTGGAGATCCCTGAAGCGCCTTTCGATGGACCCGTCGGGCGCGACGACGGCACTGATGACGGCCACGGCGTCGGCTCCGGCTTCGATCACGGAGCGCGCGTTGGCGTGGGTGATGCCGCCGATAGCGACCAGCGGAAGGTCTCTCGCTTCGAGGCTAGCGCGGACGCGCCTCAAGCCTTCGAGGCCGACGACCGGATCCGGCTTCTCTTTGGAGGCGGTAGCAAAGATCGGGCCGATGGCCAAGTAATCGATGGGCAGGCGCGCGGCAGCCATGGCCTGCTCGACGTTGTGCGTGGAAAAGCCGATGATCGCCCTGCGCCCGAGTAGACGGCGGGCTGCTTCTGGCGGCAGGTCCGTCTGGCCGAGATGTACGCCATCGGCTTGCACGGCGAGCGCGACATCGACCCTGTCGTTGATAATGACGAGCGCGCCATGCGCCCGCGCAACGCCGACGGCGGCGAGCGCTTGTTCGTAGAACGGGCCTGCTTCCAAATGCTTTTCGCGTAACTGGATCATTTTCGCGCCGCCGGCGACAAGCTGTGCGACCTGTTCGGCGTGGGAAAGACCAGCGAGGCGGCGATCCGTGATCGGGTAAACACGTGGCAAAACCAACTCTCGCATCGGAAAACTCCGCTCCTACCGTTGAGAAACCCGGCGTTTCAGGACGCTCGAGGGAATCGGCTCCGCCTCGTGGACCGGTGGGCTGGTGTTGTACCCGTTTCAGAACGCTTGAAGGGAGCGCTCGGCGCTTGCTGTGCAAGACCTTGCCCGCAGTCCCGTTTCGAAACGCTCGAGGGGCGCGACGCCTCACCTGTAAAAGCGACAGCGGGCAGCCTCCACAGAAGCTGCCCGCTGTCGAGATCTTGGCTCCGCAGGTAGGATTCGAACCTACAACCCTCCGGTTACGCTCTCTCCCATGCTTTCGCACGGGGGCGGACTATCTCATCAACTCCTCTGGCGAGAAGTTGCCGGGCGCTCGTGTGGGGTCTTATTGGTCGCGGGCCTCCTCAACCCCTAGTCTCTGCACGTTCCTGCCTACTTCAAAGGCCCTTCAGCAGGCTTCGCTCAGGATTGCCATGCCGAAACCGAAGCGTTTCGGTTTAGGTTCCCCTGAATTCACCCGGTTTTTCAACCACAGTCACCTGTGGAAGCTGCGACATGGGCTTTCGGCACCGCGCCGAGCCGCTTCACAGCCGGATGCTCTACCATTGAGCTACTGCGGAAAACGCGTCCGCGAGACGCGAGCTATGTTTTATAGCAAAGGCGAACGATGGCCGTCAAGCGAGGGGGCCGCCGTTTGCTCGAAACGGTGACGGCCTTTCCATCGGAGTCGAGAAACCTTGGCGAAGACTTCTTTGTGCGAGGATCACAAAATGGCGACGGCCTTTCCATCGGAGTCGAGAAACCTCTGCTCCTCACGGAGCAGAGGTTTCAGGCGAAAGGGGTTTTTCGAAGACTTTCGGGAGCAGCTTTCGTTCCGTTCGCTCGCCCGCTTTCGGCAGCTTGCTCCCAGCGGCCCGAACGAGTTGGATGGTGCTTTTTCGTGGGCTTGGCCGAAGGGCGCATGAACTTGCTTGCGCACGCACTTTCTCGTATAATTTTCCGCTTGCTCGCAGCGTGGCGTTTCGTCCGGTGGGTTCGCGCCCACTTTTTCTTTTGCGCGACAAGCGACAGGGGCAAGCGATGGGCAACGGCACGATTGAGGAGCGCGTCCGCAAGATCGCCGAGCATGTGGCGACGGATCACGGCCTCGAACTGGTTCACGTCGAGGTGCTGGGCACGCGGCGGCGCATCGTGCGCATCTACATTGACAAACCGGGCGGCGTTTCGCACCAAGACTGTTCGGTCGTCAGCGAACATGTGGGAACCATCCTCGACGTCGAGGATTTCATTCCGTCGTCCTACGTGCTCGAAGTTTCGTCGCCCGGACTCGAACGCGGGTTGTACAAGCGCGAAGACTACCGCCGCTTTGCGGGCCACCGGGCGCGCGTGCGCACGCACGAAGCGATTCAAGGTCAGCGGAACTTCCGCGGGCAGCTTCTCGGGTTTGAAAACGACGAGGTCATCATGGACGACCGGACGCGCGGGCGCGTCTCGATCCCGTTTGTGTCCATCGCCCGAGCCAATCTCGAGATAGATCTCGAAGAGGAGTTTCGCCGCGCCGAGCAACTCGCCGCCGAACGCGCCGCGAGCGAGCGCCGGGAAGAGAGCGAAGAGTCAGACGAATGAGAGGGGATGAGCACGGCCGCGTTGGCGCGTGCTCGAAGAACAAACGAAGACCATGAGCGCCACAATCGCGCAGAGCATAGATGCACTTTGCAAAGAACACGGCATCGATCGCGAACTGGTGATCGAAGCGATCAAAGACGCCGTGCGCGCCGCCGCGCGTAAACATTTCCGCTCGGGCGAAGACATCAACGTCGAGTGGAACCCGGAGACGGGCATCGAGATCTTTTCGACCAAAAAGGTGGTCGAGCAGGTGACGCGCCCGGCGACCGAAATCTCGCTCGAGGAGGCACGCGCACTCGGCGGCGACGAGGTCGAAGTGGGCGACGAACTGCAGATCCCGCTGTCGGTCACCAAGCGCGTCGTCGAGCGCGTCGCGCATCGCGACACCGAGATCAGCCTCGAACAAGCGCGGCGCCTCGTGCCAAACGAGCAGATCAACATCGGCGATCTCGTTGACGTGCCGATCATGCCCGAAGAACTCGGGCGCATCGCTGCGCAAACAGCTAAGCAAGTCCTGCTGCAGAAGGTGCGCGATGCCGTTCGGCAGAACATCTACGAGCAGTACGTCGATCGCGTGGGCGAACTCGTCAGCGGCTACATCAAGCGGTTCGAACGCGGCGACATCATCGTCGATCTCGGCAACGTCGAGGCGATCTTGCCGCGCAGCCAGCAGGTGCGAAGCGAGCAGTGGAGTCAGGGTGAGCGCATCCGCGCCGTGATCCACAAAGTCTATTCGCCCAAAGAGGCCAAGGGGCCGCAAGTCGAGTTGTCGCGCACGTCGCCCGTGCTCTTGCGCCGCCTGTTCGAGATGGAGGTGCCGGAGATCTACGACGAGACGGTGGTCATCAAAGGGATCGTGCGCGAGCCGGGCGAGCGCTCCAAGGTCGCCGTCGCTTCCAACGAGCGGGACGTCGATCCCGTCGGCGCGTGCGTCGGCATGAAGGGGTCGCGCGTGCAGGCGATCATTCGCGAACTTCGTGGCGAAAAGATCGACATCATCGAGTGGTCCGAAGAGCCGTCGATCTTCGCCGCCAACGCCTTGTCGCCAGCCAAGGTCAATCAGGTCCGCATCACCGACATCGAACGGAAGAAGATCGAGGTCATCGTCGATGAGGATCAGTTGAGCCTCGCCATCGGCAAGCGCGGGCAGAACGTGCGGCTCGCGGCGCAATTGGTCGGATGGGACATCGACATCAAGAGCGAAGCCGAAATCAAACGCGAGATCGCGCGCCAGATGGGCGCCATGATGCTTGCCGGCACCGAAGTGCCGTTGACGGCGCTCGAAGGCGTCACGCCGACGACGGCGAGCGTGCTGGCCGAACGCGGCATCAAGGATCTCGATGCGTTGGCTGCCGCCTCGGTCGACGAAATCGCCGACTACCTCGACATCAGCTTCGACGAAGCGCAAGCGTTGATCGAAGCGGCGCGCAACGTCGTGGCCGCGCGCGAACAAGAAGCCGCGGCAGAGGCAAGCGCAGCTGCAGAGTCGGCGAAGCAAACGGCGGAGAGCGCTTCGGCGAGCGACGCGACGGCCGTCGATCCCACGTCGTCGGGCGATGATGAGAACAGCGTGGATCCCACGGCGCGAGGTTATGACGAAGCGGTGAGGACGCGCCCGCCCTTCATCGCCGAAGAGAAGATCCGGGCCGAGGATTCGGCCGATCCGGTAGCGCTGACCGAAGCCGATCCGATGACCGTTGATGAATTGCTGTTGCAAGAACTAGACGCCGGGCGCGACTTACGCCCTGACGTGATCGTGCCCACGCCCGACATCACCTCTTCGGAGGCCGCTGTGGCCGAACGCCAAGCAGCGGAGGTCAAAGAAGAACGCGCCGACAGCCTCGCACCCGAGGACGAGGAAGAGCAGGATGTTTCTTCGCGCGGCGCCACCGAGTAATCTTTCTGGTCGCTGTCCCTGAGCCTTCGGAGCGGAAGAGCTGACTCCGAAGGCGCTAGAGAGCAGGGCCAGCGGAGTCGTCAACCGTTTTTCCGAGCGCACGACGCTCGCGTGATTTCAAGCGTCGAGAAGGAGTTCATGGCAGCTTCCAACAAAGTCAGGATTTACGATTTGGCAAGAGAGTTGCGCGTCGACTCAAAGCGCATCATCGAAGATGTGCGGCGCGAAGGGTTGGACGCCAGCGTTCCGTCGAACTCTATCCCACAAGAGATCGCCGAGCGGATCCGCAACAAGTACTTCCCGAAACAGGAGACGGTGGCACCGCGCGCGGTGCGCGTGGTCAAAAAAGCGCGTCCCGCCGAGCAGGCAGAAGCGCCCGTGACCACCACCGAGACCGCTTCGAAAGAGGCCGCGCCGCAATCTGCCGCGCCTTCCAACGGTGGCGCGGTGGTGCAATCACCGCCGCGCCGCATCGTCAAGATCAAACCGCGACCGGCCGAGATCGAACAACCCGCCGTCGAACCTACGCCGCCGGCCGAGCTGCCAGTGGAAGAGGAGCAGCCCGGACCGCAAGCCGGCGCCGTGCCGGTGGTGGCGGAAGAACCCGCGGGCCAGCCGCAGCCGGAAAGCCCGGCGCCGCCGATGCCGAAAGAGGCTCCGAAAGAGCGGCCCAAAGCCGGCCAGCCGCAGACCAAGATCATTCGTTTGGCTCCGCCCGTTGGCGGCCTGCCGCGCTCGCTTGAACAGCCCAAACCGGCACGCCCCGAGCGCGCAGCGCGAGCCGAGCGGTCTTCGGCGACCACTGCGCGCGAGCAGGCCGGCGAGACGCGCACGCCGCAGACGACCTACATCCCACCGCCGGACGCGCGCCGCCGCGGCACGCGCAAGCGTCCGGCGCGCAAAGAAAAGATTTCAGAACGCGATGTGCTGCCGCCGCCGCGACCCCGCTCGCTCGAAGAACGTTTGATCAGCACCGTTAGCGCGACGCCTGGCGAACTCAAGCCGGTTCGTCTGGTGGAGGGAGCGACCGTCAAGGACTTCGCCGAAAAGATCGGCTTGAAGCCCAAGGACGTGGTCGCGCTGTTGCTGCAACGCGGCGTTCTTGCCACCATCAACCAGACGATCAGTAACGAGGCGGCCATCGAACTCGGGCGTCGTTTTGGTTACGACGTATCGTTCGTGCCATTTGAGGAGATGGTCGCTGAAGAGGAATTCGAGGATCTGATCGAAACCGGCGCCGACGACGTCGAAGTACCGCGCGCGCCCGTCATCACCGTGATGGGCCACGTCGATCACGGCAAGACCTCGTTGCTCGACGCGATTCGCGCCACCGACGTCGCCGCGCACGAAGCTGGCGGCATCACGCAGCACATCGGTGCGTACAGCGTCCATGTGCCTAGCCCGGACAACCCGTCCGAAATGCGGCGCGTCGTCTTTCTCGATACGCCCGGCCACGAAGCCTTCACCATGATGCGCGCGCGCGGGGCCAAAGTCACCGACATCGTCGTGCTTGTCGTTGCCGCCGATGATGGGGTGATGCCGCAAACGATCGAAGCGATCGAGCACGCGCGCGCCGCGGGCGTGCCGATCGTCGTCGCCATCAACAAGATCGACAAGCCCGAGGCCAATCCCGAGCGTGTCAAGACGGAACTGGCGCAGCAGGGCTTGACGCCGGTCGAATGGGGCGGCGATACCGAGATGGTGCTCGTCTCGGCCAAGAAGCGGCAGAATCTGGACGTGCTGCTCGAAACCATCCTGCTCACGGCCGACCTGTTGAACCTGCGCGCGAGTCCGACGCGGCTTGCTTCGGGCGTCGTGCTTGAAGCGAAACTCGATCGCGGGCGCGGCCCGGTGGCCACCGTGTTGGTTCAGCAAGGGACGCTGCGCGTCGGCGATCCGTTCATCGTCGGGCAGGTTTACGGCAAGGTGCGCGCTCTTTACAGCGATCGTGGCGAGCCGGTGCAAGAAGCTGGACCGGCAACGCCGGTCGAGGTGCTTGGACTGCAGGGCGTGCCGCAAGCGGGCGATCAGTTCCAAGTGGTCACCGACATTGCGCGCGCGCAGCAGATCGCCCAGCACCGGCAGATGCTTGCGCGTCAGAGTGCGCTCGCGCAGACGGTCAAGCGCGGCATCGAAGCGCTCAGCGAGCAAGAGGTCAAAGAACTGCTCATCGTGCTCAAGGCCGACGTGCAAGGCTCGGTCGAGGTGTTGAAGAGCACGTTGCAGAAGCTCTCCACCGACAAGATCAAGGTCAAGGTGATTCGCAGCGGCGTCGGCGCGATCACCGAATCGGACGTGCTGCTTGCTTCGGCCACACAGGCCGGGGCCAAGAACACGGCCGTGGTCATCATCGGCTTCAACGTGCGACCCGAAGCGCGCGCTGCCGAACTCGCCAAACAAGAGGGCGTGGACATCCGTTTGCATTCGATCATCTACAAGGTCGAAGAAGAGATTCGCGCCGCCATGCTCGGCATGCTCGAAGCGGTCGAGCGTGAGCGCGTGCTCGGTCGCGCCGAGATACGCGAAGTCTTCCGCGTGCCGCGCGTCGGCAACGTTGCCGGATGCATGGTGATCGAGGGCGTAGTGCGCCGCAGCGCACGCGCGCGCCTCGTTCGCGATGGCATCGTCGTCTGGGAAGGCAACATCGCGAGCTTGCGTCGCTTCAAGGAGGACGTCGGCGAAGTGCGCGAGGGCTTCGAGTGCGGCATCGGTCTGGAGAATTTCAACGATATCAAGGTCGGCGATCAGATCGAAGTCTTCACGGTCGAAAAGGTCGCCGCCACCGAACTCTGAGAAGCTTGCGCGTTTCGCGGTCGCGCGTAGATTCACCTGAAAGGAGGAAGGCGAAAGCGTCGTTTGCTTGTCGGTCTGGCTGGGAAGCGAGCGAACTTTCGCCCTTTATTCCTTATGCGAGTTCATCGTCCCGAAAGGATCGCCGAGATGGTGCGCGAAGAGATCGTGCAGATCGTCGGTTACGAATTGGACGATCCGCGCGTCGAGATGGTGACGGTGACCGACGTGCGCGTGTCGGGTGATTTGCGCGATGCGAGCGTTTATGTGACCATCGCCGGGACGGAGCGCGAAGCGCGCTTGGCGCTCGCCGCGCTACGCGAAGCGGCGCCGCGCATCCGGCAGCAGATCGCGCTGGAATTGAGCTTGCGCCGTGTGCCGCATCTTCACTTCGTGCGGGACACGGAAGGCGAACGCGCCGAGCGCGTCGGAGTGTTGCTCTATCAACTCGAGACCGAACGACGCGCCGAACAGAAGTCGAGTGACGTGGAGGAAGAAGCTCCTCGCTCCGCAGGCGACGAGCGCACGCGGTAAAAGCATGTTGAGTCAAGTCATCGAACTGATCGAATCGAAACGTCGTTTTGCTATCACCTCTCACGTTCGTCCCGATGGCGACAGTCTGGGTTCTTCGCTCGGCCTCTACTGGCTGCTGCGCGCGCTCGGCAAAGAGGTCGAAGTGATCATGCGCGATCCGGTGCCGCATGCTTACAGCCGCTTGCCGGGCGCGGCGGAGGTGCGCGTCACGCCCGCCGTCGATCGCGACTACGATGCCGTCTTCGTCATCGAGTGCTCGGACATCGAGCGGCCCGGCTTGAAGGATTTGGACAAACAGTTCGTCGTCAACATCGACCACCATTCGACCACGGCGCTGTTCGGCACCATCAACTGGATCGATTCGACGGCCTCAGCGGTCGGCGAGATGATCTACAACCTGTGCAAAGCGATCGGTGTGCGCGTCACGCGCGAAATCGCCGAGTGCATCTACACGGCGCTGGTCACCGACACGGGATCGTTTCACTACTCGAACACCACAGATCGGACGTTCAAGATCGCGTCGGAGTTGGTGCGCGCCGGCGTCAAACCAGCCAAGGTCGCCGAGAACGTCTTCAACAGTCATCCGTGGAGCAAACTGGACCTCCTGACGCAGGTGCTCTCGACGTTGCGGCGCGATTCTTCGGGCCGCGTCGCGTGGATGCGCCAGACGCTCGAGATGAAAGAGGTCGCCGGAGCTTTCGATGAAGATGGCGATGGATTCGTCAACTACCCATTGAGCGTCGGGTGCGTCGAAGCGGTGGCTTTTCTGAAAGAGTGCGCGCCCGGCGTCTATCGCGCCAGCCTTCGTTCCAAAGGCGACGTCAACGTCGCGCGCGTGGCCGAACAGTTCGGCGGCGGCGGCCATCGCAACGCCGCCGGATGTACACTGCGCGGCAGTTGGGAAGAGGTCGAGCGAACCATCGTCCAAGCGCTCGTCGAAGCGGTGGAGCGCGAAGCCGCCGAGCCGTCGCGCAAGCCCTTGCTCGTTTTCGACGAACGCGACGCAAGGCTCTCCGAAGAGGTGGCTTGAACAAGACCGCCGTTCCCGCGCGCCGCTTCAAGGCTTGGGGACGATTCGCGCAGTGTGCTAGGCTTTGTGCGCTCGCACGACTTGTCTTAGCGCGAACTGTTTATGTCTTGGTTCCGTAAAAAGAGCCGCAAGATCGAAGTCGTCCCGCAGGACGAGCGGCACGTGCGCACCGAGGGCATTTTTGTCAAATGCCCGACGTGCGAGGCGGCTCTCTTTCGCCGCGACTTGGAAGACTCTTTTCATGTCTGCGCGCACTGCGGGCATCACTTCCGGCTCGACGCGCGCACGCGCCTCGCCATGCTCTACGACGAAGGCATCTACGAAGAGCTGGATGCGGAGGTGATCTCGACCGATCCGCTCAACTTCGTCGACACGAAACCATACCGCGAACGACTCGAACAGGCGCGAAAGAGTTCCGGCTTGCCCGAAGCGATCATCAACGCGCGCGGGCACATCGGCGGGCATCTCGTGTTGACGGGCGCGATGGACTTCAACTTCTTGGGCGGCTCGATGGGATCGGCCGTCGGCGAGAAGGTCACGCGCTTGATCGAACGAGCCATACGCGAGCGCGCCGCCGTGATCACCATCGCCGCTTCGGGCGGCGCGCGCATGCAAGAGGGCATCCTCTCGCTCATGCAGATGGCGAAGATCTCCGCTGCGCTGGCGCGGCTGGATGACGAACGCCTGCCTTTCATCTCGGTCTTGACCGATCCGACCACGGGCGGCGTGACGGCGAGTTTCGCCATGCTGGGCGACGTGATCATCGCCGAACCGGGCGCGCTCATCGGCTTTGCTGGCCCGCGCGTGATCGAACAGACGATCCGGCAGAAACTGCCCAAGGATTTTCAGCGCGCCGAGTTCCTGCTCGAACACGGTATGGTCGATGCGGTGGTCGATCGTCGCGAGATGCGCTCGTTCATCATCAAGATGCTCGATTTCATGATGAATCCGGAGTGCGTCGAGAGAAGAGCGGAGGAGACGCGCGCTTCGGTGCTTCAAGCGACCGATTGAAGGGCGACGTCTCCTGGCTCTTTGCTAACGAGCGTGATCTAAGCGCGCGCCTTTCGTTTGCGCGTCCGCTCAATGCACGAGAACTTCTCAGCGTTTGCTGACCGCGATTCGATGGATTTCGCCGAAGCGGTTCGCTACCTTTACGGGCTGGGCCACGAAGTGCTGGCCATGAAGCTCGGCTTGGAGAACGTCGCGCGACTGCTCGGCGCGCTCGGCCAGCCGCACCGCCAGTTCCCGTCCGTTCAAATCGCCGGTACCAACGGCAAAGGCTCCGTCGCCGCCATGCTCGAGGCGATCTGTCGCGCCGCCGGGATCAAGACCGGTCTCTACACGTCGCCGCATCTCGTTTCGATCACCGAAAGA